>JBBRIO010000033.1:0-17514 GCA_038220855.1 Bryobacterales bacterium
GGTAGAAGTAGCGGTCGGGGTCGGCGGCGTAGATCTTCTTACACTCCCGGATTGCCCCGTCGGAGCCGGTATCGGGATCGGTCAGGACGAGTTCCGCACCGTAGGCTTTCAAAATCGATTTGCGCTCCGGCGAGGCGTTCATCGGCAGGCACAGCTTCACCTGATAGCCCCGAGCCGCCGCGATCATGGCATAAGCAATGCCCGTGTTTCCGGACGTCGAGTCCAGAATGACTTTGTCCGGAGTGAGGAGCCCGCGGCGCTCGCCGTCCAGAATCATGCTCAGCGCCGGACGATCTTTGACGCTCCCGCCGGGGTTCGAAAATTCGGCCTTACCGTAGAGTTCAATGCCGGGAAGATGAGCGGTGAGGCGGTCGAGCCGGAAGAGCGGCGTATTGCCGATGGCTTCGATCAGGTGCATCTCGATAGGGTAACAGGTAATTCGATCGTGTTGATAGAAATGGTGCTGTAGCATTTCTCTGCTAGTCTGGCGGCGATGACTCTTCGAACTGGCCTAATCCTCTCCGCCGCGGTCGCCCTCGCGGCGACCACCGCTCCCTTGGTCTCAACGGCGATGCTCGGCCAGCAGCCAGACAAGAGCTTCCTCCTCGCCAATCATCAATTGGTCAAGCCCTGGGGCACGCAGACGTTCTTCAAAGGCAGGCCGGTCGACCTCGCCTTCGACCCGGCCAAGCGCTGGCTCGCGGTGCTCAGCAGCCGGGAAGTGCTCGTGCTCGACGCGGCCAGCGGCAGCGTCGTCGACCGGGGCCCGTCCAAGACGACCTCCTACGCCGGCATCGCCTTCACACCGAATGGCCAGGAGCTATGGGCGTCGGAGACCACCAGAACCGGGCCGGACAGCCTCTTCATCCTGACCATGGCTTCGAATGGAAAAATCAGTGCGACCGGCCGCATCGAGTTGAAGGGTCATCCCATTCCGACCGGGATCGCCTTCTCCGCCGACGGCGGCAAGGCGTACGTCGCCATGCACCGCGATAACGTTCTCGTCGAATTCGACGTTGCCGGCCGGAAAGAAACCCGGCGCTGGAACACCGGCCTGGCACCCTTCGGCGTCGTCGTCCGCGGTGACATGGCCTACGTCACCAACCGGGCCGGATCAAGCATCGCGCCAGGCACGGCCACCGCCCCCAGCGGCGGCGTGGACGTACCGGTAGACGCCAACGGCTCCGTCCTCCCCGGCAGCCTCACGACCCTGAATCTGGCGACCGGCGAGAAGCAGGACATTGCCGTCGACCGGGCTCCCTCCGGCCTCGCGCTGCGACCGGACGGCGCGGAGTTGGCCGTGGCCAACGGCCACTCGGACACTGTCACCCTGATCGACGTAAAAACGAAGAAAACGAAAACCGTGAAAACTGCCGGGCAGCCTATCGCAGTGCTCTATAGCAATGACGGAGTCCGTCTCTACGTCGCCTGCGCCGGGGAGAACGCCGTGGCGGTCATCGAAGGCGGCAAAATGATCGGCGCCGTGCCGACCGGCTGGTTCCCTTCGGCGCTGGCCCTCGACGGCAAAGGCGATCTGCGGGTCGTGAACATCAAGGGCACCGGCAATACGGAGCAGGCACCGGGCGTCTTCAACACCCGGTCCTATGAAGGAAGCCTGCTGCAGATTCCGGCCCCGAGCCGGGCGCAGCTCACGGCCGGCATGCGCGAAGTCAAGCTGGCCGGGGCGCCGAAGTTCTCGCCCCACGGCGGCGTGAAGGAACTCGCGAAGCTCGGCATTGAACACGTGTTTCTGCTCATCAAAGAGAACCGAACCTACGACCAGATCTTCGGCGACGTGGCCAAGGGCAACGGCAAGAAGGAGTTCGCGATCTACGGCGGCGATGTCACCCCGAACCACCACGCTCTGGCGGAGCAGTTCGTCCTGATCGACAATTTTTACGCCAGCGGCGCGATCAGTTTTGAAGGGCACCAGTGGCTGATGATGGGCTTCGTCAGCGATCACGTTGAGCGCGCGCTCGGGGCCGCGCCGCGCGGCTATGCGTGGAACATGGCCGATGGCCTGGCGGTCTCGCCGCAAGGGTTCTTTTGGCAAAACGCCCGGCGGCCGTTGAACGTCCGGTTGCTGGGGCCTTTGTCGCTGCCGGCCGAATTCGACGCGAAGACGGGCTTGGTGAAGGACGTAGACGACCCGGAAACGCTCCTGCCCTGGACTGCGTACTGGGATCACTACAAGAAAGGGACCTGGCGAAACGTCATCGCTTCCAATTGCGGCGTGCCTGCGTTGAAAGGAATCTATGACGAAAAGTTCCCGTGCAGCGAGATGCGAATTCCCGACCAAATTCGGGCCGAGGCTTTTTTGGAACGGCTCGGCAAATGGGAGACCGACGGGACGACGCCGAACTTGACGATCGTCACGATGACGAGCGACCACACCGTGGGGAAGACGCCGGGGTCGCCGACGCCGCGGGCGATGGTGGCCGATAACGATCTGGCGCTCGGGCGGATGGTCGAAGGGATTACCAAAAGCAAGATCTGGGCGAAGTCACTCGTCTTGGTGGTGGAGGATGACGCGCAGGACGGAGTCGACCATGTCGCCGGCAATCGGACCGTCGCCCTGGCGATTGGGCCGCACGTGAAGCGCCTAGGACTCGATTCGAATTTCTATACGCAGACGAGCATGATTCGAACGATCCAAGACATTTTCGGCATTGAACCGCGAACCAGGTTCCTGGCGGCCTCGCGGGCGATGAACAGCCTGTTCGTAAAGGACGTCAACCTGACGCCGTTCACCCACATTCCGGCGAAGCTGAAGCTGGACGAACTGAACCCGCCGCTGAAGGCGCTGCGGGGCCGGGAGCGTTGGGCGGCGGAGGAGTCGGCGAAAATGAATTGGGACGACGTCGATGACATTCCGAGCGACAAATTGAACCGAATTCTCTGGGGCGAAGCCAAAGGATTCGCGACGCCCTACCCCGGAGTCACATCGCTGAAATAAGCATGGGATATACTTCATCCCATGACTCGTTTCGAACGCTTTGCGATAGGGACCCTTCTGAGCTTGGCCGTCTTGGCCGCCCAGGAAACTACAGGCAGCATTACCGGGGTGGTGAAAGACCCCACGGGAGCAGTAATCGTAGGGGCCGCTATCTCGGCCAGCAACCTGGCGACCGGCGGCGAGTTCCGCACGGTCTCCGATGAATCGGGCAACTATCAGTTCCCCCTCCTGCGGTCCGGCACATACCGACTCGTCGTCGAAAGCAAAGGCTTCCAACGGGTGCAGCAGACCAACGTGATTGTGAACACGAGCGAACGCGCCCGCATCGACTTCACGCTGAGCGTGGGCCAGTTGACGGACACGATCAACGTGACGGCGGAGACGCCGTTGCTGCAAAGCGAAAAAGTGACGATCGGTCAGGTCGTCGAGCAGCGGACGATTCAATCGATCCCGCTCGCGACGCGCAACTTTACCCAGATCCTGGGAACCTCCGCCGGCGTCGTCGGCGATATCTACAACGCGGACAACCCGGGGACGGGCAGCGCGAGCGTCAGCGTAAACGGAGCCCGGCGCGGGAGCAACAACCTCCTCGTCGACGGCGTCCCGACCACCAACCCACTGAACAACGCGCCCGACGGCGACGGTACCCCGTCGATCGAATTTTTGAGCGAGTTCAAGGTGATGACGAGCCTGTTCAGCGCCGAGTACGGCCGGAACCTGGGTTCCGCGATCAACGTCACCACCCGCAGTGGAACGAACCAGTTGCATGGCGGGGCGTATGAGTTCCTGCGGAATACGCGGTTGAACGCCCGCCCCTTCTTCAACCCGGTGCGCGGCCAGAACAACCAGAACCAGTACGGTGCCAACTTTGGTGGCCCGGTGTTGATTCCGAAAGTCTACAACGGCAAAGACAGGACGTTCTTCTTTGTCGGCTTTGAAAGTTCGCGGCAACGGAACGCCAACTCGTCGAATGCCGCTATTCAGCGCGTTGTGCCCACCGTGCTCATGCGGAACGGCGACTTCTCGCAGCGGCGCGTGATCAATGATCCGGTGACCGGACAGCCGTTTCCGGGCAGCATAATTCCCGCGTCGCGGATCAACCCGATTTCGAAAGCGATTCAGGACAAGTTCATCCCGGTGCCGAACTTCTCCTTGGGTGCCAACAACTTCTTCGCCGCCCAGTCGATCGCGACCGACATCGACATGTGGACCGTAAAGTTCGACCACCGCTTCGGCCAGAACGATACGATCTCCGGCCGTTGGTTCAAGAGCAAGCAAGGCGATCTGACCCCCTTCGGCCAGGGGCTGCCTGGCTTCGGCAATATCGCCAATCGGCAGAAGGATTCCGGCAACGTCACCTACACCCATCTGTTTAGCGCGACCCAGGTGCTGGAAGCGCGCTTCGGCTTCGATGACTCTTCGCAGTTTTTGCAGATGCAGAATTCGGACGCTCCGACCACCGTCGGGCTGAAGCCCCTGGCGATCACCAACCTGGGCGGCATGCCGCGCATCAACATTTTGAATTACACGCAGTTCGGCAACCAGGCGAACTGGTCGGACTTTATTAAGCGCTACACGATGGGCGCGACGATGACCTGGATCCGTGGCAAGCACAACATCAAGTACGGGGCCGAGAGCCAGCTATCGGATTATAATCCGAAGAATGCGCTGGTCAGCCGCGGGTTGTGGGAGTACAACGGGCAGGCCAGCGGCGATGAGTATGCCGACTTTCTGCTGAGCCATACGCGAAGGAAGCAGTTCGGAGCGCCTGGCATCGGTGGTGAATTGAAGATGCGCGACAACCTGCTCGGCGGCTTCATCAACGATGACTGGAAGGTGAATTCCCGGTTGACCGTGAACGTTGGCGTGCGGTACGAGTATCACATCCAGCCCGCGGCCTATAACCTCGGCATGGTGAACTGGTGGCCGGATCGTTACAAGGGCGTTGGCACCTTGGAAGGATCGGGGATCGTCCAGGGCGGCGTGAACGGCATTCCGAAGGCTGCCGTCTTCAACGACGCCAACAACATCGCCCCTCGGGTTGGCATCGCTTACCGCATCGGCGATGCGTGGGTGATCCGCGCTGGCGCGGGACTCTACTACGACACCCGGACGGGCCAGATTGCCCAACAGGCCTTTAACAATCCGCCGACGTTCGCCCAGTTGGAGGCCGACTGTACGGCACCCGGTGCCGCCTGCCGGTTGAACACTCCCGACAACTGGACGTACCTCGATCCGGGCTATGACCCGGCGCGGATTCCGTTCCCGACCCGCACGACCGACCAGCAGCAAGTTTGGGGAACCGAAAAAAACACGAAGTACGATAACGCCTGGCAGTACAATTTCAGCGTGCAACGGCAGCTGCGGGGTAACGTGCTGATCGAGTCCGCCTACGTCGGTACGAAGGGCACCAACCTGATGGCTCGCCGGAACTTCAACCCGATCATTCCCCAAGCCGACGGTTCCGCGGTCCGCCAGTACCCCGGCTTCGGGACGTTGTTGATCACGGCTCAAAACGGCTCTTCGACCTATCACTCCTTCCAGACGACGGTGAAGAAGCGCAGCAGGTTGACAACGATGCAGGGCGCCTACACCTGGGGCAAAACGCTCGGCAACGGCGACGACGGCTCGCGGTTCTTCACTAGCCTCTTCGCGACGCCGTGGAACGACTTCAGCCGCGCCAAAGGGCCGGCCAACTTTGACCGGACGCATCGGTTGACGGTTGTGCTGAATCAAGATCTGCCGAGCAAGTTCACGGGCGGAGCGGGGAAGTTCCTGCTCAATAACTGGAGTGTGAATGCGTTCTTCGTGGCGCAGACCGGAACGCCGATCACGGTGTTCAACCGGGATAGCGGCCAGGGTTTAGGCGGCACTGCGACAGATCCGGCGGCCCCTTTCTTTTCGAACGTCAACGCCGGCGTGCCCCTGATCAATCCGGGGAACCTGAAGGACAACTTGCGGACCTACATCAATCCGGCCGCGTTCTTCCGGGCACCGCGCGGCACCTATGGCAATTCGGGTCGCGGCATGTTCCGCGGACCGGGACAGACCACCGTCGACTTCTCGGTGTTCAAGGACTTTAGGTTCGCCGAGCGGTTCAATATGCAGTTCCGGACCGAAATGTTCAACATACTGAACCAAGCCAACTTCGGCAACCCTGGCAACAACATCGACAACGCCAACTTCGGCCAGATCACGTCGACGTCGGTGAACGCTCGGTTGGTCCAGATGGCGCTGAAGTTCACCTTCTAAACCATCGATGACAGCGTGGCTATTGTCGGGACTGCTGCTCTTCCAAGGGATGGGCGGCGGTCCGCGACCGGTAAAACAAGCGGGCGGGCCGAAGGTGGCCGCGCCCGCTTTTACTTTGCGGGAAGTGCCGATTGGCCTGACCGCCAAACACCGCTACGGCGATCGGACGTCGAAGTACATTTTGAGCATGACCGGCAACGGCGTCGCGATCGTGGATTTCGATAACGACGGCAAGCCCGACCTGCTGTTCGCCGATGGCGTGGCGCCGGTGCTATACAAGAACTCGGGCAATGGGTTCGTCGACGTTTCGGCCGGAAGCGGGCTGACGGCTCGGCCCTGGGGCCAGGGCGTCTGCGCCGGCGATTTTGATAACGATGGCTGGACAGACGTTCTGCTGACTTATTACGGCGCGAGTAGGCTGTATCGGAACGAACAAGGCAAATTTCGCGATGTAACCGGCGCGGCGGGGATGCCGACCGATGGCAAGCGCTTTGCGACCGGCTGTGCGTTTGTCGACTACGACCGCGATGGGTCGCTCGACCTCATCGTGTCGAACTACGTCGGCTTCGACCTCGCCACCGCCGCCCAGCCAGGCGCGACGAAGTACTGCACGTGGCTCGGCCTGGAAGTCTTCTGCGGCCCGCGCGGCTTCCCGACCGATCGGCCGATTCTCTACCACAACGACGGAGGCGGCAAGTTCAGCGACGTCAGCGAAAAGGCGCTGAAGGGCATCAGCGGGTTGCACTATGGGCTGGGGGTGGTGACCGCTGATTTTGACGGCGATGGGTGGATGGATATCTACATCGCCTGCGACTCGACTCCCGGCATTCTACTGCGGAACAATCGCGACGGCACGATGACCGACGTCGCCGTGGAGGCGGGCGCGGCCTATGGCGCCGACGGCGAGGAGCTGGGCAGCATGGGAGTGGCAGCGGTCGACATCGACGGCGATGGACGGCTCGATTTGGTGAAGACCAACTTCATTGACGAAACGCCGAGTTTGTATCGAAATTTAGGGGACTGGTTTTTCGTCGACGCGACGCAGGAGACCGGCTTCGGCCGCGATGCGACGGCGGTGGGTTGGGGCGTCGGCGTGATGGATTTTGACATGGACGGACGGCCGGATCTGATCATGGCGAACGGCCATATTTACCCGGAGTTGAAGGCGGCGTACCGGCAGAGCAAGAGCCTCTATTGGAATGGGGGAGGCGTGTTCGCGACGCTGCGGACCGGGGCGGCGATGGCTTCGCGCGGGTTGGCCGTGGGAGATCTGGACGGGGACGGCGTGGCCGAGGTGGTGGTCGCGAATATGAACGCGTCGCCTTCGGTGTACAAGGTCGAAGGAAAGCGCGGCGCCAGCATCGGCGTTCGATTGGAAGGGACAAGGGGCAATCGAAGCGCGATTGGAGCGCGAGTGAAAGTAATTGTGGCGGGCAAGACGCAGACCGAGGAGGTGCGGAGCGGCGGGAGCTATGGGTCCCAACATGACTTCACGCTGCTCTTCGGATTGGGCACGGCGAAAGAGGCCGAGCGGGTAGAGGTCCGGTGGCCCAATGGAGAAACCGAGGTGATGGGTAAGCTAGAGGCAGGAGCAATGTATCGAATGAAGGAAGGGGCCGGCGTAGTCGGGCGGGTGCCGTGGCGTTAGTCCTGGCGTTGCTTTTGTTCGGGGCCCAGCTCGGGGCAAATGACTGGCTGCAGAAGGGGATTGCGGCCTTGAAGGCAGGGAACGTGGTGGAGGCCCGCGCGGCGCTGGAAGAGGCCGTGAAGCTGGCGCCTGGCGAGCCGGTGATGTGGCTGGCGGTGGCCGATGCGCGGCTGCGCAGTGGGGACGCGGCGTTGGCCATGGCGGCGATGGAGCAGGCGGGGAAGTTGGCCCCGGGGTCGCCGATGGTGGACCGGGGCCGGCTGATGTTCGCCCGGCGAATGGGCGAGGTGGGGCAAGGGTTGCTCGACGCCCGGCAGGAGAAACGAGCCGAAGCGGTTTTGCAGGTGGCGGTGAAGGCCTTCCCGAAGAAAGCCGAATTGTGGCGGCTGCTCGGCTTGGCGCTCTATGCCCAGGGGAGGAACGCGCCGGCCGTGGCGGCCTTCGTGGCGGCGATTGATTTGGCTCCCGAGGAAGAGAGTTTGTACGCGGGGTTGGAGACGCTGCTGCCCGCGGGGAAGGCGGTGGAGGCCAGGCTGGCCAAGTACGTGGCCGGGCACGCGGGGTCTGCGTTGGGATGGTATTTGTTGGGGCTGGAGCGGGGCGACGCGGCGCTATGGGAGAAGGCGTGGGCTTCGGATGCCAAGTTCTGGCCGGCCGCGTTTGCGCTGCATAAGCGGGCGGAGCCGGGGCGGGCGATTGAACTGCTGGAACGCGTGGTCGAACTGAACCCGGAGTACGCCCCGGCCTACTATGCGCTGGCGCAACTCTACGCTAAGCAAGGGGCCCGCGGGAAGGCGTTGGCGGCGCGGAAGCGGCATCATGAGTTAGTAAAGGAGACGCAATGAGACTTTGGCTTGGCTTGGCTTTGGCGATGGGAGTGGGGGCGCAGGAGGTATCGCAGAGTGGCCGAGAGTTACAGGCCGAACGGCCGTTGGTGGCCCAGGCCGAACGGGCCAAGCACGGCATGGTGGCGAGCGTTCACGAGTTGGCCAGCCAAGTGGGCGTCGACATTCTGAAGCGGGGCGGGAACGCGGTGGACGCCGCGGTCGCCGCGGGCTTCGCCTTGGCGGTGGTGCATCCGGAGGCGGGTAATTTGGGGGGCGGCGGCTACATGCTCGTGCGGATGGCCGACGGGCGGGTCTCCGCGATCGACTACAAAGAAATGGCTCCGGCCTCGGCGCATCCGGGGATGTACAAAACGGCGGAGGAGCAGCGCGTCGGGTACAAAGCGTCGGCGGTGCCGGGGACCGTGGCTGGGTTGGCGCTGGCGCATCAGAAGTTCGGCAAACTGAAGTGGGCTGAGGTGCTGGAGCCGGCGCGGCGGCTGGCTAAAGATGGATTCCCCGCCTCCCAGCGGATGGAGATCATTCTTGCTCTGCAGGTCCCGGTGATGAAGCAATTCCCAGAAACGGCCCGGGTGTTTTTGCATGGCGGCGAGGAGCCGCTCAAGCAGGGAGAACTCGTCAAGCAGCCGGACTTGGCGGCGACGATTCAGCGAATTCAGAAGGGCGGAGCCAAGGAGTTTTACGAGGGGAAGACGGGGCAGTTGATCGCGGCGGATATGAAGGCCAACGGGGGGACGATTACGCTGGACGATTTGAAGGGCTACAAGGTCGTCGAGCGGGAGCCGTTGCAGGGCACCTACCGCGGGCACCCGGTTCTGGCGATGGGGCCGTCGAGTTCGGGCGGGACGGCGGTGATTGAAATGCTCAATATCCTGGAGAAATTTCCGCTCGGGTTGGGCGACGAAGGAAGCGTGAAGGCGCGGCATCTGCACGTGGAAGCGGCTCGACGGGCGTTTCGCGATCGGGCCGAGTTCAGCGGCGATCCGGCGTTTTTTGAGATTCCCACGGCGCGGCTGATTTCGAAGGAGCACGCCGCCGGTCTGGCGAAGACGATCTCGCTGACGGCAGCGTCGAAAGCAGCGGTGCGGGCGGGGGCCAAGGAGTCCAACGAGACGACCCATTTCAGCGTAATCGACGGGGAAGGAAACATCGTTTCGAACACCTACACGCTGAACGGGTTTTACGGGTCGCAGGTGGTGGCGAAGGGAACCGGCGTATTGCTGAACGACATCATGACCGGATTCGGCGTGCGGGACCGGAACGCGATTGGACCGGGGAAACGGCCGGTGTCCTCAATGTCGCCGGTTCTGGTTTTGAACCGGGATAAGACGCCGTGGGTGGCGCTGGGGTCGCCGGGCTCGCAGACGATTCCGAACACGGTGCTGCAGGTGATTGTGAACATGATCGATTTCAAAATGTCGCTGCGCGATGCGATTGAGTACCCGCGGATTCATCACCAGGGGACGCCGGATCGCATTGATGCCGAGCCCGGGGCGCTGGTGCGCGAGGTGGCGGATCGGCTGCGGGCGATGGGGCATACGGTCGGTGCGACGCTACGGTCGCAAGGCGATGTTCATGCGGTGGCGGTGGAGCCGAAGACGGGGATGCGGTTGGGATGGAGCGATGGGCGACGGGGCGGGAAGGCGATCGGCTACTGAATTCGGCCGGAGATCATTGGGCGGCGGCGTGATCCTTGGGAAACAGCCGGAGGGTGGCGTAGAGAATGAGGCAGGCGGTCAGGAGATAGGCCACGCCGGTGAAGGCCATCAGTTGGCCGACGCCGATCGTATCTCTCGCCACGCCACCGAGATACGGCGCGAAGCCCGAGATGAAGCAGCCAAGGAAATTGAGCACCCCGATGGCGGTTGCGCGGAAAGCGCTCGGGACGACGTCGAAGGCCGAGGCTGCCTGGTTGCCGGTGACGAGGCCGGCGCAAAAGCCAAAGAATGCGGCGGCCACCCGCATCGTGACGAGAGAGGGTGCGGCACCGAGCAGGAAGATGCAGGGCCCGGCTCCGAGGAAGGCGGCGAGGATGAGCCAGTAGCGGGCGGCCGGGGTTCGCTTGTAGCCAGCGTCGGCGATCAGGCCGCCGCAGAGCAGACCGGCGAGGCTTCCGATCTGCGGATAGATCGCGGCTTCGTAGCCGGCCTGAGCAAGGGTGAGATGGAACTTGTCGTAAAGGAAAGTCGGGAGCCAGGTGTAGACCAGGAAGAGGCCGAACGTAGCGACGGCGACGTACGTGGAGACCACCTGGAGCGTCGGGATCCGAACGAGGCGGGCGAAATCGGCGAGCCGGGCCGGCGCGGCGGATTGCGGCGAGATGCGGATGGCCGCGGGGAGGCTGCTGAGGAAGCGATAGAGCGGAAACGAGTAGAGGAGGCCAATGCCACCGAGCGTCCAAAAGGCGACCCGCCAATGGAACTGTTCGGCGATGTAGCCACTGATGGAGCCTCCAAAGGCGACCCCGACCATCTGGCTGGTAGCGAACAGCGCGATCGCTTTCGAGCGCGTTTCCGGGCCGTGGGCGTTGGCCATCAGCGCGAATGCCGCCGGCATGAAACACGATTCGGCGATACCAAGGAGAGCGCGGCAGAGAAGCAGAATCGGGCCGTTGGGCGCAAGGCCGGAGAGGACCGTGAACAGACTCCAGAGCGCGACGCTGCCGGCGATCAGAGCGGGCTTGGGCCAGCGGTCGCCCAGGATGCCGGCGACGGGAGAGAAGAGGCCGTAGATCCAAAGGAAGAGGGCGCCAGTGAGGCCGAGGGTAGCGTTGGAGAAACCGAAGTGAGACTGCAGGGCGGGGAAGAGAGTATAGAGGACTTGGCGGTCGGCGTGGTTGAGAACGTAGCAAAACCAAAGGAGGATGATGAGGAGCCACTTCGGTTCAAGACGCATTGTTAGAACTATACTGCATGGACATGATGGTCTTTTTATTGGCAGCAGAAATTCTATTTGTGGCGATGCCGTTTACCGCCGAGAAGAGCTTTACCGGAGAGATCGAAGGGCCGGCGGTGGACCGGGCCGGGAACGTCTACGCCGTTAGTTTTGAACGGAAGAACACGATTGGGCGGGTGAGTCCCGACGGTAAGGGCGAAATCTTCGTCGAGATGCCGAAGGGCAGTCTGGCCAACGGCATTCGGATTGGCCGCGATGGTCAGTTGTTCGTGGCTGATTACACGGGCCACAACATACTGAAGATTGACCCGTCGACGCGGAAGATCAGCGTGTTTGCCCATGAGGCGGGGATGAATCAGCCAAACGATCTGGCGATGGCCAAGGATGGGACGCTATGGGCCTCGGACCCGAATTGGGGAAACGGGACGGGCCAGCTTTGGCGGATCTCGAAGGAAGGCAAAGTTGTCCGAGTGGCGGAGGGAATGGGGACGACGAATGGAATTGAGCTAAGCCGGGATGGAAAGTATTTGTATGTGAATGAGTCGGTCCAGCGAAAGGTCTGGCGGTTTCGCGTGGAGCGGAACGGGACGCTGAGCGGGAAGACTTTGCTGATTGGGTTTCCGGATTTTTCGATGGATGGGATGCGGATGGATCGGAAGGGGAATCTGCTGATTTCGCGGCACGGAAAAGGGACGGTTGCGATGGTGTCCCCGGCCGGCAAAGTGATCCGGGAGATCGATACGCTAGGCAAGAAGCCGAGTAACGTGGCGATCAGCGCGGACGGAAAGACCGTATATGTAACGGAGATGGAGAAGGGGAGGCTTGTCCGGTTCTTACTGGAGTGATATAACTCTAGCTCATGAATCTACTTCGAATTGCTGTATTCGCGATGGCCGGGTTAGCCATGGCGCAAGACTTTCGAGCGACCTTAAAGGGGACGGTGACGGACCCTACGGGGGCGTTGGTGGCGAAGGCGCAGGTGGTGTTGAAGAATACGGACACCGGCGTTGACCGGACGATCGAGACCGACGGCGACGGGGCGTACCTGTTTCAGTTTCTTACGCCCGGGAAGTATCAGGTCACGGTGAAGGCACCCGGGTTTCGGAGTTTGGTGCGAAGCGGGATTGAACTGAATGTGACGCAGACGGTGCGCATGGACTTGCCGTTGGAATTGGGCGATACGGCGGAGACGGTGGAGGTGACTGCCAGTGTCGGGACCATCGAGACCGACACGACTTCGCTCGGGACGGCGATTCGGCAAGAGGTGAGGGATAACCTTCCATTGAAAGGACGGAGTTCGTTGTTCATGTTCACGCTGACCCCGGGCGTCGTGAACAACCGGTACGGCGAAGATACGCGGCCGAACGATACGATCACCAACGTGCTGTTTTCCGCTAACGGCGCGCCGGTGGCGGCGACGGACGTGTTCGTCGACGGAGTGGCGAATACGGTCAACGTGAACCGGGGCGTGAACATTTCGGGTTGGGTGCCGGCCGTGGACGCGATCGGTGAGTTCAAGCTGGAAGTGGGTTCGTTGTCGAGCGAGTTCGGTCGATCCGGCGGCAGCATGACGAACATCGTCGTCAAGAGCGGCACGAACCAGATTCACGGAACCCTGTACGAGTTTTTTCGGAATTCAAAGCTGGATGCGAACCAATACTTTGCCCGGGGCCAGGGCCGGAAGTTGGCGGCGTTCGGGGCGAATACGTATGGGTTTGCCCTGGGGGGACCAATGTTCCTGCCGAAGCTTTATGACGGGCGGAACCGGTCGTGTTGGTTAATGAATTTTGAGGGATCGAAGGAAGGTAACGCGATTGATTTTGTGGGTTCGACGCCGACGGCGAGGATGCGGACAGGCGATTTTAGTGAGGCCCCGCAGGTGATTTATGATCCGTTTTCCGTGGCGACGGTGAATGGCGCTCCGACGCGGACACCGTTTGCGGGGAACGTGATTCCGCAGAACCGGCAGGACCCCGTAGCGCAGAAGATCATGACGTTCTTTCCTACGGCGAACCGGACGCCGCCCGTGGCCGCCCAACCATGGGCGAATAACTTTTCCTTTGGCGGCAAGTGGCCGCGGAACTACAACATGACCGCGGTGAAGTTCGACCACAAGTTCAGCGATCAGTTCACGACGTTTGTGCGAGTGAACTACGGGACGGCGCTTCTGATTTTTCCGTTCCAGTTTGACGGCTTAGCCTCGGACGGACGAAACGTCGTGAATCGGCCCAATTTCGGAATTTCGTGGGGCAGCACGTTCCTGCTCAGCCCCCGGCGGACGTTGGATGTGCGGTTGGGCTACGCACGGGCGAAGGAAGACAACAAGCCGTGGTCGGCCGGGTTCGATCTGGCTTCGCTGGGCTTTCCGGCCTCGTTCGTCAGCACGCTGCAATCGCCGTCGTTTCCCTTGATGCGGGTGAATGGGTTCATGAATTTGGCGGGGAGCGGGTTGGTTAACGATCCCGGATACACCTACACCCTGCAGCCCAGCGTATCGGAGCAACACGGGAAGCACTTGCTGCGTTACGGGGCGGACTTGCGGTTGCTCTATGGGAACTTCTTCCGCAATCTTTCCGGGCCGGGAACTTATAGCTTCACGAACGCCTGGACGAACGGGCCGCGGGCCGATACGCCGCTGGCCACGACCGGCTTCCCGATGGCTTCGATGCTGCTGGGGACAGCCGCCAGCGGGTCCATCGATCGGAACACGGGCGTTTCGATTTTGAACAAGTATTATGCGTTCTTCTTGCAAGACGACTTCCGGGTGACTTCGAAGCTGACGTTGAACCTGGGGATGCGTTTTGAATACGAGACGCCGCGGACGGAGCGCTACAACCGGGCGACGCGCGGGTTCGATCGAACGGCGACGAACCGATTGGGAACGCAGACGGTGCAGGGGGCGCTCGCCTACGCGACGGATTCGGCGCGCGGGATTTACAACCCGGACCGGAATAACTTTGCCCCGCGGTTGGGCCTCGCGTACTCGTGGAATACAAAGACGGTGATCCGGGCCGGGTACGGTCTGAACTACGTGCCAGTGGTGAGTTCCGTGGATGCGTTCGGCTTTTCGGTGACGACGCCGATGGTGACCTCGCAAGACGGGATCACCCCGTTGAATCGGCTTGCAAATCCGTTCCCGCAGCAGTTGGCAACGGTGGGCGCGAACGCGGCGGCGTTCCTCGGCCAGAACGTTAGCTATGTCGATCCCGGGGACCGAACGCCCATCTATCACACGTGGAACGTGAACTTGCAGCGGCAGTTGTTTGCGCGGTCCTTGGTACAGGTGGGGTACATCGGCGGGAAGGGCGTTCGACTTACGAGCGAGGTTTCGATTGGGAACAACGTGTCCGAAAACATCAATCAGGTGGATCCGCGTTTCCTGGCCGAAGGGCAGAACCTATTGACGGTGGTGCCGAATCCGTACTTCGGTTCGTTGACGAGCGGGCCGTTGGCGGGGGCGACGGTGCAGCGGCAACAGTTACTGCGGCCCTTCCCCGCCTATGGCAATATTACGCGGAACCTGCCGGCGTTTGGGAGTTCGTCGTATCACTCGCTCCAAGCAAAGTTTGAGACCCGGGCCTACAAGGGGTTGACGACGATTGTGTCCTATACGATGGCGAAGAATCTGACGGATATTCAGCCGTATCAGAACACCTACAATCGCAGCGTGGAGCGGGGGCCGGCGGCGTTTGACGTGCCGCAACGGTTAACGACCACCATGACCTGGGACGTACCGATCGGGCGGGGCCGGGCCGTGGGCCAGCAGATGAGCAAAGCCTTCGATGCGGTGATCGGCGGTTGGAACGTCGCGATGTTCAATACCTTCCAGAGCGGCTTTCCGCTGAGCTTTGGGTTGAACCAGAACACGCTGTTTTTGGCCGGCGCGGGCGGCCAGCGGCCTAACGTGGTGGGCGACCCGAACGCGGGCATCAGCGGCCGCGTGCAGGATCGGCTGCTGCGTTACTTCAACACGGCCGCTTTTGCTCAGCCGGCGAACTTCACGTTTGGGAACGCGCCGGCGCGGGCTTCGTGGCTGCGGAACCCGGGGATGAACAATTGGAACCTGACGCTGACGAAGACGTTTGCCCTGACCGAGCGGCTGAAGGTGAACTTGCGCGGCTCTTCGTTCAACCTGATGAACCACGCTGTTTTCGGAGGGCCGAACACGACTTTCGGAGTGGCGCAGTTTGGCCAGGTGACGAGCCAGGCTAACATCAGCCGCCAGCACGAAGTGGTGCTGCGCGTCATTTTCTAACTCGCTAGACTTGGGGCATGGGAACAACCTCCGGAACTAATCTGCCAGCGGACCGGCCGCGGCTGAGTACACACCAGAAGGCATTGAGCATTAACCTTGACCCCGTGCGTTACGGTACGTTCGCCGAGATCGGTGCGGGCCAGGAAGTGGCCCGTTGGTTCTTCAAAGTAGGTGCCGCGGCGGGGACGATTTCCAAGTCGATCTCCGCTTATGACATGACCGTGAGTGACGCGATTTACGGCAAGTGCAAGCGGTACGTTTCCCGGGAACGGCTCGAACGGATGCTCGACTACGAGCACAGCCTTAACGTCGAAAGGTTGGGCGGATCGCGGGGGGACACGACCGCGTTTTTCACGTTCGCAGATACAGTTTCGGCGTTGAACTTTAAGGGCACCAACGAGTGTCATGGGTGGATGGGCGTGAAGTATCAGGCCTTTCCCGGGGACGCCGACAACACGATTATCTTGCACGTACGAATGCTCGATCGGGAGAACCCGCTCCAGCAGGAGGCGCTCGGGATTGTCGGGGTGAACCTGCTCTACGCCGCGTTCTTCCTCCACCACACGCCGAATTTGATGCTCGAATCGCTGCTCGACAATCTGACGACGGACCGTCTCGAAATCGATATGATCGACTTTTCGGGGATTGAGTTCCGTCGGGTTGACAACCGGGTGATGAGTTTGAAGCTGGTGCAGTTAGGGCTAAGCGGCGCGGCCATGTTCGGGCCGAAGGGGGACGTGCTGCAACCGTCCGAGGTGCTGCGGAAGAAGCCGGTGCTCGTCGAACGCGGCAGTTTCCGGCCGGTGACGAAGGTGAACATCGACATGATCGAGAGCGCCCGGCAACAGTTCACGCAGGAGCCGGAAGTGAAGGGGAAAGAGGTCGTAGAACTCATGGAGATCACGATGCGGAACCTGCTCGCGGCGGGCGACATCGACCTGCGCGATTTTCTGGCGCGGGCGGATCTGCTGTCGACCGCCGGAAAGACAGTGCTGATCTCCGACTACTTCGAATACTATCGGCTGGCGGCCTATTTGGGGCTTTATACGAATGAACCGATCGCGGTGACGATGGGGGCGCAGAGCTTACGCGACCTGTTCACCGAGGAGTACTACGAAGGTTTAGAAGGCGGCATTCTTGAGGCGTTCGGGCGGCTTTTTACTCGGGATTTGCGGGTGTATGTGTATCCGCTGCTGGAGCAAGCGACCGGTCAGCTGACGACGGCCGAGAACATTGAGATGCCGGAGCAGTTGCGCAATCTCTATCGCCATCTCGTCGAGCGCGGGCGAATTCGGTCGATGGAAAACTACGATAAGAGCGTCTTGCATATCTTCTCGCGCGACGTGCTGCGGCGGATTAAAGATCAGGATGATTCGTGGGAAGACATGGTTCCCCCGGAGATTGCCGACGTGATCAAGAAGCGGCGCTTCTTCGGTTGGCGGGAGAAAGAGAGGAAGAGCTAGCCGCCGGATATGGCGGCGATGAAGTGGACTTCAGAGTCCGGGCGAACCGTTTCGAGGACGCCGAGAGGGGTGACTTCGTCATCGACGGAGATGGCGACGTTCGGACGGAGCAGAAATTGCGAGAGGCCGGGGTAGCGGGCTTCGAGATCGATCAGTAGTTCGCCGACGGTTGACCCGGAAGCCTCGATTCGAGCGAGGCC
>JBBRIO010000034.1:0-17411 GCA_038220855.1 Bryobacterales bacterium
GGAACCACAAGTCAAACGCTCGCTCCCCGCTCTCCGCCGAAAAATCGATGTCGGCATTGGTGAAGTAGTATGGCGACTTCGTACCGGCGATCTTGAAATTCAATCGGCCGCCGCGAACCTCCAGATCCGGGAGGTCCCCTCCGGTCGCTTGCGAAGAACTGCGCAACAACGCCTGGACGTTCCAGACCCCCTCGCCCGTCTGCATCAGGTTCACGGAAGGTTCTTCCAATCGCAGCGAAGAAACTTCCAACCCCCCGCGCAGCAAGGGAAAGAGCCGCAGGCGAACCACGAGCGAGGTAACGTAAGCCAGGGGCTCGGCTGACACGCTGGGATCCTCATGAATTACCACATCGCTCAACGTGAATCCGAGCCCGGTCAGCAGATGCATCCGCACCTCGCCCACTTCCACCTTTCGCTGTAAGGCTCGCTCTAAACTTGTCGTGATCGCGGGGGCAAAACGGTCCGCTTTTAAAAACGGTGCCGCTAAAGGGAGCCCCAGCAAAAGTCCCAAAGCAATCCATGCGGCTCGTTTTCTCATAGTTCCGCCACCACCTTCCGGTAAGCCTCCGGATCGTCTACATCACGCAGGATACCGGGATCGCTGCACGGAAACCATCCCGGTGGCAGCGTCCGCAACAAGTCCTTCGGGTTCCCGGTCGGCGGCATCGCCAGGAGCGATTGTACGGTCTCAGCGCTGATGATCGTCGGATGCCCCCGCCGGTCGTCAAAGCGCGGATTCAACACCGGCTGTCCGCTGTAGGCGGCCACCAGCCCTTGCACCGTCTCCTCGCGTACGTGTCCAAAATCCACCGGCGTAAACACCACCGGGCCTGGCGCTTGGCGCATCCCTATTTGCAGGGAACTCAACATGCCTCGTTCCGGATCGGGGTTCACCACGACGCGCGCCCCTGGCACATCCATCGCTTCTCGCAACACCACTGTAACCGGAGCGACTGCCCCCAATATCCGAACCAGCCTGCTCAAATAAGTCTCGCCTTTCCAAAGTAACTGCGTTTTCGGGAAACCCATCCGCCGGGATGCTCCCGCCGCTAAA
Organism: Bryobacterales bacterium; assembly: GCA_038220855.1. Taxonomy (GTDB): domain Bacteria; phylum Acidobacteriota; class Terriglobia; order Bryobacterales; family Bryobacteraceae. Next base: position 1,055 of record JBBRIO010000034.1, read on the forward strand.
ACGACCGCCGTCAGGTTCACCGGGCGAGCTCTTGGACCTTATGGTATCCCGCTGCGGTCTTCGATAGCGCCTTCCAGCCGGTGTCCGGATTGCGACGCACGGCGATCATCTCCGCCACCACCGAAATCGCGATCTCTTCGGGCGTAATTGCACCGATATCGAAACCCATCGGGGCAAACAACCGTTCGAGCGCGGCGGCCGGAAAGCCAACCTTGGCCAACTCCTCGATCACCCCGATTACCTTACGTTTACTGCCGATCATCGCTAAGTAACGCGCGTTGGTCGCGGCTGCCCATTCGAGCACTCGCATATCATCGCGATGTCCGCGCGTAACGATGACGATGTAACTGGTATCGGACACGACTAAGTTCGGAAAAACCTCTTCATACTCCGCCGCGATCACCTCGTCGGCTTCCGGAAATCGCTCCCGATTGGCGTAATTTTCCCGGTTATCGATGACGGTCACAGCGAATCCGGCCATCCCGGCCGCTTTAGCCAAGCTTTTCGAAATATGTCCGGCACCGAAAATGTAAGTGCGGGGCTGCGGCACAATCGCTTCAATAAAGACTTCCAATTGGCCTCCGCAAATCAATCCGTTATCGTAGGCGGCGTCCTGGCCCAGGGAAAACTTCATTTGACGGGGTTTTTCGGTGGCGATCACTTCCCGAGCGGCATTCCACACCTCGGCCTCGACGCACCCGCCCCCGATTGTTCCGGCCATTGAACCGTCCTCCCTGACCAAAAGCTTTGCGCTTTCGTAGCTCGGAATCGACCCGTTCACCTGCACGATAGTCGCCAAGGCGCACTTTTGCCCCAGCTTTCGCAACCTCACGATTTCGTCAAATAAATCCACGTATCGAATTTTAACACTCTAAAGCTTTGGCCCTATACAGACGATCTCTTCGGTATATGGGAGATTCCCCCCTACCCAACCCGCAAGCCGCAAGCTACGAACTCGCGATGGCCAACCGCAAACTCGTCACCATCGTTATGGGAATGACGCTGATGATGGGGCTCATCGCCTGTCTTTCGTACCTCGCCGGTCGCTCCGTCACCGGTATCCGCGCCGAAAAGGCCCGCCCGGCCGTCATTCCGCCCCCCGTCATCGTGGAGGCGCCTTCCGCTCCCATCCAGCGGGCTAGACCTTCGCCGCTCCCCGCACCAGCTCCGTTGCCCGTTGTCGCTTCTTTAGTCGGCCCCCAGCTCTATCTCCAGGTGGCCGCCGGTTCGGAGTCTGATCTCGTCCCACTCCGGTCGAAACTCGAAAAAGAGGCGCTGCCCCAACGCACCGTGCTGATCGACAACATGTTTCGCCTCCTGGTCGGCCCGCTGCGCGACTCGGCCCACCAAAAAGAGATTGAAGGCAAACTCCGCGAGGCCGGTCAACCATTTTTCCAAAGACGCCTTTAGACAAAGAACGGGGGCTCTCGGCTCCGTCGGCGAGTTCTGTGGACTTTGACAGTTCCGTTAGCCGTCGGGCAAATCAAGTGGGGCTGGAATTACTCTCCACTCCGCATCCCTGAAGGTGAAGCGTCTGATCCACGTCGCCCCAGGGTACCGAGACCGGAAGGGGAGTTTTCGGTGGCCGCGTTCGCAGTCCCGCACGCCTTTCGGCGAGGCCATTCTCTCCTCCTTCCGGCGCTTCGCGATCGCGCTCCGCAGCCGGTCCCAGCCTTCGTCGGGCACCCCTTCGACTCCGTCCTTCCACTGGTTCAGGTAGTAGTCGATCGAGACCCCATGGGATGTAGTCGTATCCGGCCGGGCACCTTTTTGGACCAGGTAGATGGCCGAATCCCACTGCCGGAGCATCGTAAAGCTGAGTACTGGCGGGTTTTCGTCGTACAGTGCTTCGATATCTGCCCCGGCCTCCACCAAGCTCCGCACGATCTTGGGAAACTGGCCAGCGTCCATGATTGGAGGGGGGCCTCCCTTCGCGCTCGGGGCGTTTGGATTGGCACCTGCGGCCAACAAAAGGCGCACGCACTCGGCGTTGCCTTTCTCAAACCGGACGCGCCAGATGGCATAGTCGAGCAGTGAGTTGTCGGCTCGGTCCCGCTGGTTGGTATCAGGGCGAGCCGCCAGCAGGGCCTGTAACGCGGCCGGATCGCCCGCTACGATGGCGGCGGCCAGCGACTTGGCCTGCGGATCGATAAAATCACCGTGTTTGCTAATGTCGACCTCCAGCTTGTTGATGCTGACAAAGCGAATCGATTTGGCATAAATGACGGCAATCCCAGGCAAACTCAGCAAGACCAGGATCGCGACCACCCCGCCCGAAGACTCGCGGCGCCCAGCCCAGTACAGCGCCAAGCCCAACGCGCCGCCCGCCAAAATTATACAAATCATGACGACCACTCCAAACGCGCGCAGGGAGTCCGCCGTCTGGGTTCGCTCGGTAGACATAACGTAGGTGAAGTGAGCGAGCCATACCATCGAGGCTATCCACAACGTCCAGGTGATCGGTAGGAGGATCTTCATGCTAAGTACAAGCGCAGTCGGCGTTCCAAAATGCTCACGGCGTCGCATTGGAAATCCTCAATCCAATGGGCCGGATCTGCCAGGTAGTTGCCGCTTCCCGCCGTAGCCAAAATAGAAATTCAATCGTACGCCACCTAGAATCAGCGAATCACCGGCGCGAACCAGCCGAGTGCGGACTTTTCGAGGACGCAGAATAGTTCGGATCTCGACGCCGGCCAACCGCCGAAATCGCGGGGGCCTCTCAACTCTCCTGCAAATGCCGTTAGCGGATTACTTTCTATTCGTGCAATCTTCGAGGCCTACCAGCCCGCCCTCGGCCTCAGCGTTGCCACCCCCCTCCAACGCGACGAGGCTAACGGCGACTAGAGCAATTCTTGACTTAACCAAGGGCATATCCAGAATGCTCGAAGCAGTTTCTCGCCGTCTCCGGGAAGATCAAGGCGAGCGCCCGTGGGATAGCGGCGGCCCACCTACGGCTCACCTGAAACGTGGCCGCCAGCTTCTCTAGCCCGATATTCCCCGCCTCGTAGGAGGATAAGAACTTTTGACGCAGATCATCTGAGTATGATCGCACCATATTGATTTGCTGCCAAAATCCAGAGCCCCTACATTAGGTCAGGATTTGCGCTAAATGCGGGCCCCGCTTCGGCGGAGCTCTCGTCGGCGGCTGGCAACTGAATTCTATCCATCACGAGCGGAGCGGCCTCAAACTCAGCCCCCAGGAGGTTCCCCCTCCCCGGTGACCAGCTCTCTGTAGACCGCCGGCTCAACGGCGGAACTCTTTGCGCGCGCCCCCGCCCGCCAACGCCGAAACAACCTCCGTACCTTTCCGCTACGCTTTAGTAATATTCGTGCCGAAGCCTCCAAATTATCTAGCCTGAGAATCCAATGAAACTTCTTCTTTCCGCTCTCGCTCTAACCGCGCTCGTGCTTCCCGCGCAATCGCCGTCTCAGCCCAAACGCCCCCGCATCCTCGGCGTTGCGCACATCGCTCTGTTCGTCCACGATATCGAAAAATCACGCGCCTACTATCGCGATCTGCTCGGCTACGAAGAAGTCTTCCTGCTCAACATGGCCGACGGCAATCTCTCACTGACCTTCGTCAAGATCAATGACCGCCAGTACATCGAACTCTTCCCTGAAAAAGAGGCCAATTCTGATCGTCTTAACCACATCTCAATCGAGGTCGACGACGCCGAAGCCATGCGTGCCTATCTCGGCTCGAAGGGCATCAAGGTACCCGATAAGGTCGGCAAAGGCCGTATCAGAAACTCGAATTTTAACGTGAAAGATCCCGATGGCCACACTCTTGAGATCGTCCAATACGAGCCCGACGGCTGGACCTTGCGGGATAAAGGCAAGGCCCTCAACGGCCCTCGTCTTTCGAATCGCATGATGCACCTCGGGATCCTGGTCGGCTCTCTGGAACCCGCCATGAAGTTCTATCGCGACATCCTCGGGTTTGAGGAAATCTGGCGCGGTGGACGCGGCGACAAGCGGCTCGATTGGGTCAATATGAAGGTGCCGGATGGCGAGGACTATATCGAGTTCATGCTCTATGATCAAATGCCCGGGGCCACCGCCCGCGGCGGCCAGCACCACATTTGCCTGGAAGTCCCTGACATCGACAAGACGCTCAAGAGCCTGGAAGCCCGGCCCGCTCGCCAAGGCTACACCCGCCCGCTCGAGATCCGTACCGGCATTAACCGTCGCCGGCAGTTGAACGTCTTTGACCCGGATGGCACGCGCACCGAATTCATGGAGCCCAAGACGGTCGACGGCGTTCCGGCCGTCTCCTCAAAAGCGCCCCCGCCGCGCTAGTTACTTCGCCCGCCCCATCGCCGCCGCCTGAAATTGAAATCCGTGGATCCCGGCCCGGTCATAATACTGCTGCGTATTATGACTAACGCCGAGTAAGATCTCGTACTCATGAGCCACGCCTAAGTCGCGCAGGTGGACGTGTAACTTCTCGGAATCCGGAAACGAAACATCCTGCGTCCCGATCACCAACCGGATCGCCAAGTGCCCCAGCCGGTTATAGTTCTTCTTTGCGAGTGCAAATACATCGTCGTCTTCCGAATACCACTGTGCCAGCTTCGACACCCACTTCTGTTGGTCCGGCGTCACTCCCTGGAAGAAATAACCGTCCAGCCGGATCCGCCCGTAAGTTCCGGCAATCGCCACCACGGACCCGAACATTTCCGGGTACTTCAGCGCGAGCTTTAAAGATCCGTTCCCGCCCATCGACATCCCCTCAATCGCCCGGCCCCTCGGCGCCGGCTGCGTTCGATAGTTGGCGTCCACGTGCGGAATCAACTCCTGGATCAGCATCGTCTCCGCCATCACCCCCTGCTCTGCCCAATCCCGGTACTCACTCCGCTTGCCGCCGTTGGGGATCACCAGGATCGTCGGCGGCATCAACCCGGCAGCAATCGCCTTGTCCAATAGCGCCGCCTGCGCCACGCCCTGCGACTCGTTTCCGCCCGCCCCATGCAGCCAGAAGATCACCGGAAATCGCCGCGTCGGCGAACTCGCGTAATCCGATGGCAGATAGATGTTGAACCCCACGTCCTTCTTCATCGCCTTGCTCGTGAACACATGATGGGTCACCCCACGCGGCGGATCCTTGGGCGGGTTTACCCACGCGATATCAAACTCGAGCGGCTCCCGCTGCGCGACCGCCGCCAGCGAAAAGAAAAAGAGCATCGTGAAAGGGCGCATCTGATGATATTGACACACCGCGATATACTGGCCTCCAAATGCCCGCCGTCTTTCTGATCCTCTTGCTCTGCCTGGCCCCCCTCGCCGCTCAACACAGCGATGCCGATTTGAAGAACCCGTTCCAGTCCCCGGACGACCGTACCCGTGGCGGCGCGTTTTTCCAATCCCAGTGTGCGAACTGCCACGGCATCGACGGCAAGGGTGGGGCGAGCGGCCCCAATCTCACCAACGGTACATTTCGCCATGCCTCTAATGATGAAGGCCTATTTCGTGTCATCACCAAAGGGGTCCCGGGCACCTCCATGCCCGGCTTTTCGATGAATGGCCGCGAAATCTGGCAAATTATCGCCTATCTTCGCTCGCTCAGCGCCAGCCGAGCCTCTGCGAACCTCACTGGGAACGTCCAAGTTGGCCAGCAACTCTTCCAGGCCAGCCGCTGCCTGAACTGCCACTGGCTCAATGGCACTGGTGCCCCTCGTGGTCTCGACCTAACAGCCATCGGATCTCGCCTCACTCCGACCGAACTACTCGTCGCCCTGACCGACCCCAGCGCCGAGGTCGCCCCCGAATACTGGGCCTGGCAAGCGACGACGAAAACGGGCACCGCCCTCCGCGGCCAGCGCCTCAATGAAGATACTTTTTCGCTCCAGATCCTCGACCAAGCTGGCCGTCTCCGCTCGGTCGCCAAGGCGGACCTCCGGTCCCAATCCCTTGACCATCGCTCGCCCATGCCCTCTTTTCGCGACAAACTAACCGACGCGCAACGCAACGATCTGATCGCCTACCTCACGACGCTCCAAGGAGCCGCGCAATGAAACCCTCGCTGCTCTTCCTTCTCCTCGCCGCCCTCCTCCCCGCGCAAGACGCCAACTGGACTACCTATCACGGTAACCCGGCGAGCCACCATCACAGCTCTCTGACCCAGATCACCCCGGCCAACGCTGCCAACCTCGAGTTGAAGTGGACCTTTCAGGCCCAGTCCCTCGAAAAGTTCGAAGTAACTCCGCTCATCGTCGACGGAGTCATGTACATCACCGAGGCCCCCAACACCGTCATCGCCCTCGATGCGGCCACCGGCCGCGAGTTCTGGATCTACGAGCACAAAAACCCTGATGTTACTTACCCCTGCTGCGGCAAAGTCAACCGCGGCCTCGCCATCCACGGGAACACGCTTTTCATGGGGACATTAGACGGCAAGTTACTCGCGATCGACGCTGTTACCGGGCAGCTCCGTTGGCAGAAAGTGGTTGTCGATTTCAAGCAGGGCTATGCCCTCACCCACGCCCCCTTGATCATCAAAGACAAGGTTCTCATCGGTACCGCAGGCGGAGAACTCGGCATTCGGGGTTTCCTGGCCGCGTACGACGTCGTCTCCGGCAAGGAGCTCTGGAAATTCAAGACCATTCCGGAGCCCGGCGAACCCGGCAATGAAACCTGGGGCGGCGACTCCTGGAAGCACGGCGGCGGGCCCATCTGGCTCACCGGTTCCTACGATCCGGTTCTCAACCTCACCTACTGGGGCGTCGGCAATCCCGGACCCGACTGGAACGCCAAGGTCCGCCCCGGCGATAACCTTTACACGAGTTCCGTCATCGCCCTCGACGCCGATACCGGCAAACTGCAATGGCACTTCCAGTTCACCCCCCACGACGAATGGGATTGGGACGCGGTGCAGACTCCTGTGCTGGTCGATCGCAACTTCCGCGGACGCATGCGTCAGTTGCTTCTTTGGGCCAATCGCAATGGTTTCTTCTACCTGCTGGACCGTAAAACGGGCGAGTTTCTGCAAGGAACGCCTTTCGTCAAGCTCGACTGGGCTTCCGGGCTCGACGACAAAGGTCGCCCCGTGCGGGTTCCCGGCAAAGTCCCCAGCCCACAGGGCACCGTCATCTTCCCCGGCGTTCAGGGAGGAACGAACTGGTTTGCGCCTTCGTACAGCCCGAAAACGGATCTGTTCTATCTCAACGTTTGGGATGACTATTCCGGCATCTTTTACTCCTGGAACCAGGAGTTCGAATTGGGTAAATGGTACTCCGGCGGGGGGATCAAGGCGGCGGTCCAGTCCACCCGGCGCGACCGCCTATCGCGCCGGGATCCCCAATCTGGTTACGGGGCCGTTCGCGCCTTGAATCCCTCCACCGGTGCCAAGGTGTGGGAGTACAAAATGGCCGATGTCAGCGACGGCGGGATTGTTACGACGGCTTCCAATGTGCTGTTCTCCGGTAACCGCGAAGGCCACTTCTTCGCCCTCGATGCTACCAAGGGGACGCTCCTGTGGAATATCTACCTCGGTGGCCAAACAGCCGCTTCGCCCGTTACCTATCTTGTTAACGGGAAGCAACGGGTGACCATTGCCGTCGGCCACACGCTCTACACGTTCGGCTTGCGCAATTAACTACGGAGTAACTTTTGTTTTCGCGGGAGCCGGGGTTTGTTCCCGCACCGCCCGCGCCAGGGCGTAAACGTCCGCTCCGTGCTCGGTCCCTCCGTCGGCGGGCTTCGTCGCCAGATAATCCGGCCACATCGTCCGCTCGCGCACGACCATCCCCATCCGATACTCCCAGACCAGAAAGATCATCCGCCAACCTAGTTTCCAAGCCTTCCAAAAGCTACCCGTTACCGACGATTCGCCCACCCGCGCCCGGTAGTTCAGTGGAATCTCGACAAACGGCACCTGATGCTGGAGTAACTCCATCAAGATCTGCGGCCCAAAATGCGATCCGCGAATGGTCAAGTGCGGCCGCACCAGGTTCACGGCCTCCCGCGACATCAGCCGATGGGTGCATCCCATATCGGTCAAGATGGTCGTGTTGAACAGCAACTCAGTCATCTTGGCGACGGCCCAGTTGCCCCAGCGTAGAAACAAACCCATATTCGCGCCCCGCCAGATAAACTGCCGGCTCGTCCGCGTCCCCAGCACCACCGGCACGTCGTCCGAATAGGCCAGCAACTTGGCCACATCCAGCCCGCTGAACGTACCGTCGGGCTCGGAGAGAATGATCAGTTCGGCGTCGGTGTTGTCCATTCCGCAAAGCAATGCGCTGCCATAACCTTGGCGCCGCTCGAAGATTTCGCGCGCACCCGTTCCGGCGATTTCTTCCGAGGTCCCCGCCGCCGCGTTGTTGTTCACAACGATGACTTCGTCGACTAGCCCGGTAGAGAAATACTCCAGCACCGACTCTCGGATCGAATCCTTTTCGTTGTAAGTCGGGAAAATGACCGCGATCTTCTTGCCCCGATACACTATTTGTCCGCCTCCGCCACCACCAGAAACTGCCCCGCCAGCGGACGATACGGCAGCGCCAGATAGAGGCTCACCATCCACTCCGCTTTGGGCCAGCGAGACTTCATCGTGAACGGCGTAAACCGCGGCTCACTCTGCACGACGCGGAATCCCGATGCGGCCAGTAGGCCACAGAACCCCATGTCCGTATACGCCATTTTGTGCGTATAGTCGTCGAAGTACCGGCGCGGTTCCAACCGAAAATTCGGCTGCACCGCAATCACCTTGCCGCCCGGCTTCAACACCCGCCGAGCCTCGGTCAGAATTTGTTGCCCTTCATCGGCCGTGAAGTGCTCGAAGAAATTGGACGCAAAAACCGTTCCTAACGAGCTATCTTCGATCGGTAGCGGTTCCAGCGCCCCCTGGATCAACGGACGCACGTCTTCCGCCCAGTGCGGAATTAGATCCGGATTCAGATCTAACGCCCACTTCTGGCCGCTCTGAATAAACCTCGAGAAGTCGCCATATCCCGCGCCCAGGTCCAGCGAACCTGCCTGCGGATCCACCCACGGCTGCAGATAGCGGCACAACGCCCGCCACACCTTCGCCCGTTCCGGGTCGAAGGCGAACCGAGTTTGGTGATACACGCTCGTATAGACTTCAGTCGCGGATTGGCTCATAGATGTAGTTCCCATTCAAAAAGGCTCCGTCGAGATGCTTCACGAGGCGGTAGTGCGCCCGGACTGCGTCTAACTGTACTTTCGGCAGCGGAGTTACCTCCGCATTCAGCCAAGTCGGCGTCGGCCCGGCTTTTACATCGAAAGGCAGCATCACTGTGTCAAACCGCCCTGCCTCAATGTCGCGCAGCACTGGCCCTGGGTCTACTCGCCCGGCCTCTACGAGCAGCGTGTAAATCAGTGTCTCCACTTCAATCCGCCCGCGCAATTGCAGCGTCGCGTCGTAGTGGCCGCCCAGCACCCGGCGCTTGGCCGTGCCCCAATACGGCCGCAGCGCTTCGATATCGGCGGTCTTGGCGGAATCGCTGACGGCGCGTTCGGCCGCCGTCCGCGCCGTCAGCGTCAGGTTCAAGGCCACGTGCAAAACAATCGGAATCTGCAGCAGCGTAATCGCTGTCCGCCGGTTCGAGATCACGGCCGAAAAGAAGCCCATCTGGTCGAGTCCGACGCCGGCCGCCAGCGCCAACAGAAGCGTCATTTCCAGTTGGTAGTTCAAGTCGGAGCCGACTTTCGGTGCCGTCAGCAGCCATACCGCCAGGGCGAGGCTCGTGTACAGGAATAGCGGAGCCGTCCTTCGGGTCGCGTAGCGGACGCCACACGCCGCCGTCAGCAGCAGTCCACCGGCCGTCAGAAGAAAGTACTTGGCCTGATCGACCAGCTTATCAGCCTGAAACGGATTCAGATTCGCGAAGATGGCGTTGTCCAGGTACGCGCCGTTGGTCGCCCATTGCAGCGCGGCGGCGATCGTAGCGCCAGTCAGGGCAACGGCCGGGATCCAGCGAGCCGCTGCCCTGCGATCCTCCCACAGCAGCAAAAGCCCGATCGTGGCTCCGCCGGCAACGGCCGTCTGTTTCGTAAACACGGCGAAGACGACGCAAAGCCCGGCCAGCCAGATACTGCCGCGACCATCCCGCCAATCCAGGTAGCTCGAAAACGCCGCCAGCGAGCAGCATACGGCCAGCATGTCGACCTGCCCGACCGAACCCCAATACAGTAGATTGGCGGTGACGGCCGCCAGCAGCAGTCCGGTCGCCCGCGCCGCGGCGTCATCCGGCACCAATCGCGCCAAGATCCGCCACCCAAACCACAGCGCACCCAGCAAACTCAAAATCGAAATCGTCCGCGCGGCCAAATAGATCGGCACCCCGAACCGGTCGAGCAACGCGCAAAGCGAGTAATAGATCGGCCCATAGGCCGCCACCGTGAACGGATATTGGTTGAGCGGGTGATACAGCCCTTCGCCCCGGGCGAACATATGCGAATGCAGCCCGACCATGGCTTCGACGGGCGTTAGCCCATTCCGAGCCCAGAACGCGACGGCGAACACCGCCGCCATGCCGACGGCCGCTAAAATCGACGCGAGCTTCAAAACGCCGCGCACAGCCCGCTCACGAGAGGAGGGGACGGCAAACGCGGATTCGGCTGCGGAGCGCGGCTGGGCGGGAGAGAGCATAAGCCTCAGTTGGTGTTATCGGCCTATCGAAACAGAAACTTTACGCCGACTGCACCGTCACCACGGCAATGCTGTCAATTTGTCCCCATGCCTTCGCCGCCTTCAACCCTTTACCTGAAACATCCCCGGCACCACCCGCCGATCGGGCACAGGAAAAACGTCATCCCCTCTGTCCTCCGCCGGCGCGAACACCGCACCCAACGCCGCCCCCCAGCTCGGTCAACGCCGGCTCCTACCCGCCCACCATCCGCTGCTTCTGCTGCCGGTCGGCCGTAATCCGTCGCCAGCAACAAAGTCAACAAATCGGAGCGCTCTACCTTATATCGTCCAAAGTAAAAACTCATCGGGATCCAGTTCGGTATGCCGACAATTCGCCGGATGAAGTTCTCTACAGCGGCCACTGCGGCTCTGTTGGCGCGTGTCATTCCACCGCTAACCGCCAACTCAGATAGGGCTTAGGCCGACAGAGACGCCCGCAGTAGAGCGTCGACATCCCCCCTTGATGTCCGAACACCCTCCGAAGGCGTAGGCCGGAGCAATTCGCCGAAAGCGACGATCCCAGTGCGACTCCCCAAACTCGAACGATGGAATCGCAAATTGCCGAGGCTGAACACGAAACGTTGTGTTCCGGATCGCCCGCAGATAAAACGGGCCGCTGCACCACGCTAATCCGACGCCATTCCCAATCGTCCAGTTACGGATCCGCGTACGTCGGATCGTGTCCGTGGCAAATTGCCTACGGCATTGGGATATTATCGCTTAGTAGAAAACTTCTAACTATGAACCTTCCCATCGAAACGCTCGACCTCGAAGCGCTCCGCCAGCGAATTGAAGCCGCCGAAAACGAAGCTGGTTCCCTGTCTGACTACTTAGATCGCGGCCAGTCCGGTCCCTCGCCCGTTGCGGACCCCGTCCGCCGGATCGTCGAACTGGAAGGCCTCATCAAGGCCCTTAAGCAACAACTCAGCGCCCTGGTCGCCGAACGCCCCGCCGCCGTCGCAGCCTGGGCCGATCTCCACATCGAAGCACTAACTCAAATAGCCGGCGAACCCCCCTGCGACGCCATCGCCCAAACTCGTAAGTACGTCGCCCGTCAGACCATTGAAGCGTGGCAGTCCGTCCGCGCCGGCAACCAGACCTACGTCAATACTAACTGGTACTACCTAGCCGGCCATCAAAAGGCGATGCGGCGGCTGCTCCCTTAAGCGTTCGACTATTCCTCCTCCTCCGCTCCCTCCCCCGCCTCGAACTCGTCCTCTTCCAGATCCACCCCCGAACCCCTCGGCGAAACGCTGTTCAAATGCGGCCGCAAAGCACTCGTTGCCGCAAACAGCACCGGCCAATATTGGTCCGGCGCCGCATAAGGCCGAATCACCAACTGCAGTGTATGCGCGTCAAACGAGAGTAACTCCACCTCTGGCCCTGGTTCCTCCAACACTCCCGGAACCTCCGCCAGCACCTCTTTTAAGGTCGCCAGCAGGGCAGGGAGGTCGGCCATGCGCGGCGCCGTCCCCACTAACTCAATCCGCCGCGACGCAGTCGTATGATAATTCCGCAGAATCGATCCCAACACCTTCGAGTTACCAGTAAACGTCGCTACATTGTCCCGCGTCAGCAGAGTCGTCGTAAACAAACCAACTTCGGTTACCGCCCCCGTCACCCCCGCCGCCGAAACATGGTCCCCCGCCTTAAACGGCCTCAAAACTACCAAAAACGCTCCCGCCGCAAAGTTCGAAAGCAGCCCCGACCACGCCGCTCCAATCGCCAATCCCGCCCCGGCAATAAACGCTGCAAACGACGCCGTCTCAATCTCTAAGACCCCCATCAAGACCACCGCCAGCGCAATATGCAGCGCCACCGATAGGGTACTCCGCGCAAACCCACAATCGTGTGGTCAACCTTCTGTTTCTCCAACCGGGAAACCACTAAGTTCAGCCCGAACTTGATAAACGCCCGGCCAATAAACCAAACCGCCAAAGCGCCCAGCAGCTTCAGCCCATACTCCGACAAGCGAAGGGCCAAGTTACCAAAAAATAGCTTTCGCGAGAGGAAGCGGATCCATGGCGAAAGTCTAGCGCATCGAAGCAAACGAAAAAACGAACCGCTGCCGCTCTCGCTGCCAAATAGTCGCGCTTTCGGTCACCGTCAAATACCACGTCTCCCGAGCCAAAGGCTGCCGCGGCCGAATCGCTGTCGGATCCAGCACCGCGAAGCATAACCCCGCGTCCGGATCCCGCACCGACTCATAAGCGATCCACTGCATCGACAGCGCCCGCGCCGCCCGTGCCAACGCCTGCGTCGCCCCATACTGTGCCGGGTCCGTCCAATCTGCCCGCCACGCCCGCAACGGGTCCATCGTCAGATCAATCCCTTCTCCCCCAGCGCCCAACTGGAACACCGTCTGCGCCGCCGCCGGCATCGTCGTCATCCCCGTGCTGTCCCGCAGAAACCGCCAACGCCAATACCCCATCTCCGCACACGCCGTCCGCCGCTCGCGCGCCGCGTACAGCATGCCCGCATCAGGCCAGGCCCGAAATCGCGACCCGTGCCCCGAAGGAGGATACCGGAACGGCGTCGAGAGTAAGTAGTGATGCTGCTCCGCCGCGGCCGGCAGCGGCGGCTTGCTCTCCTCCAAGATCCGTTCAAGTAATTCCTGCCGCGCCGGGTCGCTCCCCGTCAGTCGCAGCGTGGAAACCACATGCTGCGCCTCCACAGCCCGCCAAGCCTTAAACGCCCGCTCCGCTCGCGCCCCCGCGATGCTGTTAGACCACGGCGCGAGAAGCATCAAGATATTGCACCACGTTCACGAATCCGGTAATCTCGCGAAGGAGACTAAATGGCGTCGCCGAAAGCGCCGTATTGTAACTCCGAAGCCACTGCCGGGAGAGCTCATCGTTACCGCCCGTGATCGAATCCAGCGATCGAAACAGCCGCACGAACAAAGCCGCAAACTGCCACTCTTTCCCCTCCGGATCCAGCAAATACTTTCCCGCGGCCATCCGCGAGACCGTTGCCCCGCTCAACCCCAAAATCCGCCCCAGATCCGTTTGCGAAACTTGTAACAACATCCCCACCCGCAACACCGCAACCGTCAACGTCTCCTGCGCCGCTAACGAGCGGGTGCCCTCCACCGAAGCCACCGATTTCAAACTGGGATTCATGGTTGCTCCTGAAAGAAAGCATACCTCTTCTTGCCACGGAAAACAAGCCCCATCCCGCCCTTCCACGCCTTGACCAACAGGTGATATTCTGTCCCCTGACTAACCATGGACCTCTTTAATCCCCACCGCCGAGCCGCCTTCCGCCAACTCGCCGCCCTGCTCGCCGCCTCCCCCTTACTCCGCGCTCAGCAAGACCCCTTTCGCGACCACACCCGCGTCCCCCGCCTCAACGAACTCCTCACTGCTCTCGACTTCGAACCCCTCGCCCACGCCCGCCTCCCCCGCGTCGCCTACAACTACACCGCCTACGGATCCGAAAGCGAGTTCACCCTCCGCCGCAATCGCGACGCCTTCGATTGGGTCGAACTCCTCCCCCGTTCCCCCAAGCCCGCCGCCATCGATACCGCCATCAAACTCTTCGGCCAAAAACTTGCTTTCCCCCTCCTCCTCGCCCCCTCCGCCGCTCACACCCAACTCCATCCCGAAGGCGAACTCGCCACCTTTCGCGGCGCCACCGCGGCCGCCAAAACGACCATGATCGTCAGTAACAACGCGACTTACCCAGTCGATAAAATCTTCGCCGCCGCCCAAGGGAATTTATGGTGGCAACTCTATCCCCGCCCAAGCATCGACGACACCAAAGCTTATCTGGATGCCGCCCAGAGCAATGGCGCGCAAGCCATCGTTGTCACCATCGACCAACAATCGGCCCACTACGAACGCCCCCTTCATGATCGTAACCTGTCCGACTCCCGCCCCCCTCGCCCGAGTAACATCCCAAACCCCTACCGCGTCCTGCAAAACCGCAACTGGTACACGTGGTCTTACTTCGACCAAATTCGTCCCCTTGTGAAGGTCCCCCTGCTCGCCAAAGGCATCCTCACCGCCGAAGGCGCCCTCCAGTGCATTGACCGAGGCCTCGACGGCATCATCATCTCCAACCACGGCGGCCGCGCCATGGACTACTCCCCCTCCACCCTCGAAGTCCTGCCTGACATCGTCGCCGCCGTCAACGGCCGCGTCCCCGTCCTCATCGACGGAGGCTTCCGCCGCGGCAGCGACATCCTCAAGGCTATAGCCCTCGGCGCCACCGCCGTTTGCCTCGGCCGCGTCCCCCGCTGGGGCTTGGCCGCCTACGGAGCCGCCGGGGTCAAAGGGGTCCTGGCCCTGCTCCAGCAGGAACTCATCCTCGCGATGGCCGCATCCGGCTGCCCCACCATTGCCTCCATTAACCCCTCCATCGTCCGCACTCGCTCCCCCCAACCCACCGTCGCCCTTCCTGTTCTCCGTCCACCCTCGCTAACTCCCGTAGGCGAACTCGTCAACGCCCTCGAGTTTGAAGCCATAGCCCAGCGCAAACTCCCTCCCGCTGCTTTTGCCGCCATCGCCGGCAGCGATCGAGCCGACCTTGAGCGACTTACATTCCGGTCCCGCCTCATGGTCGATACGTCGAAGCTCGACCTGACCATTAACTTACTCGGCCAGACGATGTTCGCGCCTATCCTGATCGGCCCCGCCGCGCAACAAAAACGCTTCCATCCCGAAGGCGAACTCGCCATGGCTCGCGGAGCCGCGGCCGCCAAAGCCACCCTCATCCTCAGCAGCCATTCCAGTTGCCCACTCGATCAAATCCGCTCGCCCTTCTGGTTGCAGACAACGATTCCAGAAATCAAATCCACGACCGAAGCCCAAGTCGTAGTCATTACGCTGGCCCCCAACCTACCCATCGATTGGGCCGCCCTCTCCCGTCTCCGCCAGCGCATCGTTCTGAAAGGACTGCTTCGCCCCGCCGACGCCGAAATCGCCGCCGCCCGGGGCATCAGTGGCCTCATCCTGTCCACCTACGGGACCTCCCACTCCTCCATCGCCCTCCTCCCCGTCCTCGTCGCCAAAGTCCAAGGCCGCATCCCTGTCCTCGTCGATGGCAGCTTCCGCCGGGGCACCGACATCCTCAAAGCCCTTATCTTGGGCGCCACCGCCGTCGTCGTAACCCGTCCGCCTCTCTGGGGGCTCGCGGCTTACGGAGCTGACGGAGTCCAAGCGGTGATGGAGTTGCTCCAATCCGAACTGGCCCGCAACATGATTATGATCGGTGCCGCCACGCCCCAAGCCCTGCGGCCAGATATGCTTCGCCCGCTGCTCAAGGCAACAGCTTCAAAACCGCGGTGACCACCTGCGCCGCCAGCGCCGCGCTCCCTTTCTCGTTGAAGTGAACCCCGTCCGCGTTGTGATACTCCGGATGATCCTGAATCAATTCGAATAAGTCATTCACCGGAAGCTTTTCCCGCTTGGCGAATTCGGCCAGCAACTCATTCCGCCGTATCATCCGCCCGGTCTTCGGCAGCACTTTGTCCAGGTTATTCCGCTCCCGCACATCGGTCGTCGTACAAAGAACAATCCGCGCCCCCGGCGCATCGCGCCGCAGCCGGGACAGCATCAGCGGCAGCGCCGCCGCGTAGGCCTCCTCGCTGTACCCATCGCCATGCATCCCATTGTTGAAGTGGATAATGTCGAACTTTTGCTCCGCCAGCACGAGTCCGACCTGGTCCAGCAGTGCCGGATCCCCCAGACTCTTGGACGTAGT
>JBBRIO010000035.1:0-17176 GCA_038220855.1 Bryobacterales bacterium
CAAGGGTAAAACTTTCTTCCGGAACGCGAACCGCGTGGTGAATACCGTCATTGGCGGTTGGAGCGTCAATACGATCTATACCTACCAATCCGGCGAGCCGTTCACGGTTCGGTCCGGCTTCCTGACAGCGAATGGAACTGCCCAAAGCCGCGCTGCACTCGCCCCCGGCGTAACCAGCCTGCCGCAGGCCCGTTTGCAGGAAAAGGCGGGCGTCATCGGTCCGGTCTTCTTTGCCGACGCCAGCCAATTCGCCGTGCCCGCCCCCGGAGAACTCGGCATCGGTCGCAACGTGTTCCAGGGTCCTTCTTACTGGAACGTCGACCTCGGGATCTCGAAGGGTTTTCAAATCAACGAGCGCTTTCGGCTGACCTTCCGGACGGAGATGTTCAACGCCCTGAACCACGCCAACTTCCGGAACCCGCGCGATGCCTCTGTCGGCAGTCCGGCCATCAACTCGAACGTGTTCGCGCAGGCTTGCTGCGTGTCGCTCTCGACGGCCAGTTCCTCCACCACCAACCAGAACGGCGAAAGCTGGCGGGTGATTCAGTTGGCGCTCAAGCTGGCGTTCTAGCCCAGTACCGCTCCGGCCGCGAGGCGTACAACGCCGCCATCGCGGCCGGCGAGGAAAACAGATCGTTGAGCTGGGTTCTGTAAGCGCATAGAGCGTCTAAGTTTGGAGCCGGTGACTCCCGAACCGGCTCAACTCCCAGGAAAGGTTTTGCAGCCGCGAAAGCGTTCTTCACCGCGTCGGGATGAGTGCCTGCAAGATAAGTTTGGACGTAGTGGGCGGCGAAGTAGCTCTCCCAATCCGGATGCGGCGCGGTGCCGATCGTGAAGTCGACTTGATCCCGTACGAAGGCGTAAGGCCGGTCTTCGTAGTAAAGCAGCCGCTCCGGCCGCACGAGCTTCGTCGCCGCGTAACGAAGCACCCGATGGTCAATATGGTTCCCGACCCCCAGCGGAGCCAGCACGAACTCCGGGTCGAACTCGTCGAGAAGCTGCGCCAGCGCCTTTTCGAGTCTCAAGAGCGGCTTAAACCCGCCCCCAATAATCCCAACGAAATTGCTATAGAGCACCGATCGAAACGGCGCGTCTTTAAAACCCAAGTGCCGCGCTTGCGCGCCGATGATCCTGGCGGCCTTGATGTCCTCTTCTCGACGCGCCTCATAGCTCGCGTCGCCCTCCGTGAAAACGGTGGCGATCACCGACTTATGGCACCCCAAATACCCGGCGCAGGAAAGCACCGCGTCGTCAAGATGCGGCGAAAGTACCAGGGTTATGCGTGCCATAGCGCCGCTCCTACGCCGAAGCCCATCGTGAGTACCAGCGTCTTCACGGCAGACTCCGGCGGGTAGCCCCGCGCCGTCAACACCGCGTCGTTCACGACGACCCAAGGGACGTTCGGAAACAGCGAGCCAAAGATGTGCTCGACCGGACCATATAAGCCCGGATACGTCGACGACTCCGCTTCGCCCTCGGTCGTGATCCGATTCGGCAGCCCCAGCACAACGCCGTCGTACTCGCCGGCGTCGGCCAGGGCGCTGCGGACAAACGCCCGAAGCCGGTCCCGCCCCTCGACCTCCGGCAGGGCCGCTCGACCGTAGGGCAGCTCGCGTTGGAAGACTCGGTTTTCGGTCAAGCTCATCACCTTCATTTGCGTCTGGCCCAGGTCAATCGCCAGCGGCTTCCGCCAGCCCAATTCGGCCCAAATCGCCTCTGCTCCCGGGCGGGCGCAGAACGGATCGGGCGAGAGTAAAGTATGGGGAAAGGATAACGCGGCCGCCTCTCCGCCGCCGATAAGCAGCCGTTCGAACCCGGCGGCCCGGTTGAGTGGATCGCCGGTTGCCGTCTCGGCACAGCCCGCCTGCACGCGCTGAAGGAACTCCGCCAGGCCCGCAAAATACGCCGCTCGGTCATCCCGCAGTTGATAAAGGGTCGTGTGCCGCGCAAGCCCGTGCCACACTTCCAGGCCCTCCAAACCAGCATGCTGATAGACGATCAACCGAGCGGCTCCTTCGTCTCCGTCACGGGTTGCCAAGTCGGACACGGCTGCTTTGCGAAATGGCTGTAGTAGAGCTGTTGCCCTCGGTAGGCTACTTTGCACAGCAGCAGCGCGCCCTGAAAAATGCTATAGAGCACTTGTTCTTTCGCCGGTGCCGGCCGTAGCCGGCTGCGGTCCAGTCGGCGGCCCTTGGGCTTCTCGCGGGGGAAGAAGTGCGTGAGCCGTTCGAGTTCGAGCCGCATTCGCTGGTACTTGCGAAACATCCCGCGCAGAGTTTCCGGTGGCCGGTACTGGATTCCGGCTTGAGTACAGTGCAGCGCCTCCGCCGCGCGACCTAACGACAGGTAAATGTCATCGCTCCGAATCCCGGCGCCGAGGTGGAGAAAAGGGGTGTCCGCCGCCGGGTCCCAGCGCAGCTCCGCCACGGTAGGAATGTGCCAATGCCGAATTGCAAAGCACTGGCCATTGCAGTACAGCCGCTTCGTTTGGTACCCCTCCCGCAGATTGAAATAGTAAAGAGCCTGGGCCAGCCAAGTCTGTCGTAGCGGTGGCAACGGATACTTTTCGGCGTAGGCGATTTCCACCTCGGGATGTTGCTGCATCGCCGCCGCGAGCTCGGTGACCGTCTCGGGATGAATCAGGATATCGGCGTCGGTGAACAGGATCCAAGGGGCCGCCGGACGAGCCTGGACCAGGGCTCGCTGCGCCTCCACCAAGCCGCCGCGCGTTTGCCAAATCGTGAGCCCCTGCTCGTCCGCCAGCAGCGTCGGCGTTTGGTCTTCATTGTCGTTGAGAATAACGTGCAGCTCAAAGCGCAGACCCAGCGCGGCCTCGGCCCGGCGAACCGACTCGCGGAGCGAAGCCAACAGAACCCGAATGTTTCGGGCCTCATTGCGGGCGGTGATGCCAATGGGAATCACTGCCCGAGTCCCTCAATCAGCGACGCCGCGGTTCTCGCCCCGTCCACCTGATAGCTCGCGGAAAGCCGGCTCATCGCCGAACGGATCGGCCCATCGGCCAGCAGCGAAGCGAGCACCTCCCGCAGTTCTACGACGCTCAGCTTCCGCAGATCTCCAACCACCCCGATTTGGCTTCGTTCCGCAAAATAGCCTTGGTGGAACTGATCGTTGCACATCGGAGAAAGCAGCATCGGCACATTCGCGGCAATCGCCTCCATGAACGAGTTCGCTCCGCCGTGGGTAACGAACACCCGCGCCATCTTGAGCAGCGCCAACTGCGGCGCATAACGGTAAACGCTACATCCTGGAAACGGCCCTGGCAAGTCTCCCACCGACAGCACCAGCTCAGCTCCAGGATTGGCCGCCGCCAGCTTTTCGAATAGCTCTGGCCAATGATAAATCTGGCTGCCGAAGGAAGCGTAGATGATCGGCCGGTCACCCGCCAACGGCGCGAAAGCGACTTCGTCTCCCCTCACTCGCAACGGGAACGAAGGTCCGACCAGATGCACCCCGTCGACGGGTCCGCAGAGAGCTTCGGTCGTAAAGGCGATGTTCAGATGGGGCGAAAGCCGATCACAGCCCGCGTACTTGCCAGGCGGGCGCGGCAGCGCACGGGCAGTGCGGAGCAGGTCGCTATCCAGAGCGGCTGGCAGCACCGGGTTCAGCGAGTTGGATACCGCCGCCCAGGGCAACCCGGCAGCCTCGGCGGCCAAGGACGCTGCATAGTAAAGCGGGTCGACCACCACGAGGTCTATGGCCGCTTCGCGATACCAACTCCGGAGTTGCTCAACCTGCGCATCCAACCCGTCCAGCAGCAGTTGACCGACCCACGCGGCCAGCCGCTCGGCGTCCTGAATCAGCTCGACCAGCGCCGCCCCGTGGGTCGGCCGATCCGAGTTTCCGGGCAACGCATGAAAAGCCAAGCCCGCCGCCGAGACCTGCGCGGCGATGTCGCCCGGTGCGGCGATCACCACCGAATGGCCTCGTTCCTGCAAGGCCTGCGCAGGGCCGATATAGGGGTTCACGTGGCCCTTCTCCGGGATCAATACGAAGGCGATGTTCATAGCGTTCCCCAGCGGGCAAACCAAGTCGCGGTGGCCCGCCGCCGGAACCGCAATACCCCCGCCCAGGGCAACCCGGCAGGCTCTCTGGCCAAAGACGCTGCGTAGTAAATCGGGTCGAAAGCGACGACGTCTATGGCCGCCCTTCGATACCAATTCCGTAGTTGCTCGACCAGCGCCGCCCCATGGGCGGGTCGATCCGAGCTTCCGGGCAACGCAGGAAAAGCCAAGCCCGCCGCCGCGATCTGCCCTGCGATGTCGCCCGGTGCGGCGGTCACCACCAAGCCGGTTCTCACACGCTTCCCCACCGTGCGAACCACGTCATGGTGGCCAGCAGCCGGAACTGCAAACCGGTCTCTCGATCGTCTGCTGGCGGCCCGAGGCCAGCGACAAAATCGGCTTCCACATACGGCGCCAGCCAATCGCCATGCTCAGCCCACGCTCCCCGAAACAGGCGGTGAACAGCCGCTCTGCCGAGTAGATTTTTCGTCAACGCGGACTTCGGTCGCCAAGCGATTTCTGGCGGCAACACGGCGGCGGCGACCGACCGCAGATAGTGCTTTTCGATTCCGTTCGCCAGGGCCGTCTCCGGCGGAATCGTATCGGCTATCGCGACCACCGTCGGGTCGGCAAAGGGGACGCGACCTTCGACAGAATGAGCCATGAGTTGGATGTCTCCATTGTGCAGGAGCCGCGCCAGCCAGCGTTGCCGGATCAGATAGCTGATCGCCAACCGCTGGTCGGCGGGGGTGTCCCACTGATAGCCCGCGGCGGCTGTTTCCGCCTGGTAGCGAGCGGTGAAATGCGCGGCGGCGTCCATCCGCCGCAGCGGCAGATGGCCGAAGAAGTCAAGCAGCGGTCGGGGTGACGCGATCCGTTCGGGGTGCAGCAGGAAGCTGTATCCGTAGTGCGTTTCGTCTGCGGCGTCCCCGACCAGAACGGCTTTGCAGTGGGGCGCCGCAGCTTCAGCAAGCAGGTTCTGCGATACCTCCTGCTCCCAGGCCGCGATCTGGTCGTTCGCCCAAAGCGAGCGCTGCAGCGCGGTCGCATAGTCGACCGGGGTGACTTCGAAATGAGGATGACCGAAGGCCGCCGCCACTTGCCGTGCGAACGGCACATCGTCGCTGTTCACGATCAGCGAATCGGTGTAGTCCATCGCGCCGTAGTTGATCGTGAACGCCGGCAAAGGAGCCTCCGCCAAGGCCGCCAGCAGGCTGGAGTCAATGCCGCCAGATAGGAATAGACCCGCCGGGGTGCTGGCCCGGACAGCGCGGCGCAGGGCGGTTAACAGGTCGCCTTCTGCGCGGCCCGACCGATAGGAGTGGACTCCGCGCGGCGTGAGATACGTGCCCCCTTCGAGCCGTGCCAGGTTCGCGAACGGCATGAGGCTGAAGTAGGGTGCCGTGAGGTGCTCCGCCACCGCTTCCTCGTCCGCCCGGAACGGCACCACCCCGGCTTCCAGCAACGGACCGGCTTCCGAGCAGAACGCGAAAAGCTCGGCCGTCCGATGGTATACGAACGGCTTCACCGCCAGCGGATCTACCGCCGCCAAGTAGTCGCCCGTCTTGTCGTCCCAAAGGCAGAAAGCGAACATGCCTTCAAACCGTTCGAGCGCCGCCGGCCCCCAATGCAATAGGGCCGCGAAGGCCACTTCGGTATCGGTCTCGGTCGTAAACGGATAGGCCGCCAGTTGACGCCGCAGGTCGCGATGATTGTAGATTTCGCCGTTAAAGACGATCGTGAAGCGGCCGTTCGAAAGCGGCAGCGGATACGAGCGAGGATCGACCAGCGCCAAGCGCGTTTGGACGAGGGCGGCCCGCGACGTGATAGACGTTCCCGCGCCGTCGGGCCCCCGGTGGTGGAGCAACGCAGCCAGTTTCCCGGCTGAAGCGTGGTCCGCCGGGGTAAGGCCGCCCGTTCGGATCAGCCCGGCAATACCGCACATCGCGATAGCTCCTCTGTTGTCCGACCGAGAATCGAAGGCCCCGGGACAAGCGTCGGCCGCTTGGCGATTGGCGGAAGGCCCAACTCGGCCGCCAGAGCCCGGAGCGCTTCCTTGTGCGGGTCCGGCCGGTCAATGGACACCGCCTGAAACGGGAGGTGCAACCGGACCCCGGCATGGGCGAAACAGGCCAACGTCAGCGGCAAAAGGTCGCAGCTGGTCTCTCCCCGGAAGACTTGGTCAGCGGCATCCCCGCCGATGATCTCTGCCACCCCCGCGCCGCGCAACGCCTCAGCAAAAAGAAGTTTCGATACCGGGTGCAGGTTGTAAATCGGCGTCCGCGTCACGGCAAGAAAGCGGGGCAACGCCCCTTCCAAATCCGGTGCTTCGAACACGGTCAGCGGCACTTGAAACCGGTCCGCCAGCGCGCGCGTCCGCTCGATTTCGCAATAGCCCGGAATGCCCGTCGTCAGGGTGTAGGCCCGCACCGGCCGACCCAACCCGGCCAGCAACAATGCGAGCACCCAGGAATCCAGCCCCCCGCTGACGGCCACCGCGTTCGTCGCGGGCAAAGTTCCGATCAGCGTGGCTCGAAGCGTCATTCCGAAAGCTGGAACAAACCCGAGCGTTTGGTTCGAATTGCACTCGGCGTCAACTGCCGGTGGATCTCTAAATGCGCTTGTCCTCCGTTGCAGAGGAAGCAGGAATGCAGCGGCTCGGTCTGGGTGAGATGCGCCTGAATCCGTAGCGCCAGGACCGCCGCATCCGGATCGTCCACCGCGACCCCATCGGCCTGAAACTTCGGCCCGTCGATGGCAAATTTCTGCACGTACTGGGGCCGCGTGCAGGAATAGAACCGCCCGTTTTTAATCGTGTTGCAGCGGTGCCGAATCCAGCAGTCGGCGAAGGTATCCGTGGCCTCCGTTTCGGTCGCGCGCTCCGTCCGATCCATGCAGGTGAACTTATCCTGAACCTTCCAACTCACTTCGATTTTTCGGGCGGCTGCTTCCCGCGCGATATAACGAATCAGGTCCTTGGGCAGCGCCGGCTCCGGGTAAAGCGACACCGAAATCATCTGCAAACAGTCCCACGATTTCGCCGAAAGATTTTTGATCAGCAGCGCATTCGTCGTCAGCTGAATCCGGGGACCCACCTTGAGCCGATGGGCGATCGTCAGCAGCGTTTCGAGCTCCGGATGCAGCAGCGGCTCGCCACCAACGATCTTGACGAACTGCGGTTCCACCACCCGCCGAACCAGCAAAAGATCCTTCTCGAATTGCGCCGGATCCGCACACCATTTTTTCAGGATCGGGGAGTATGAACAGCAGTGGTCACAACGAAGATTACAGTGATCGGTGACGTGGTACTCGAGCGCTCTCGTCTGCACCCGTCCGCCCAAGATTGGGTAGGGATCAGCATCCTGCGGCATGACCAAACGATAGCATGACGGCCTAGGCCTTTTCGAGCACCTCAAACGCGTCGCCGCCACAGATCCGCTCGATCTCTTGTTTAAATTCCTTGTCCGGACGGACGCGCAGTGGCACGTCCATCATGGCGATAAAGTCCTGCGGTTTCTCCAGCTTCAGCCGAACTTGAGCGTTGCCGGGTTTGCGCTCGAACAGGCTGCGTAACTCTGCTGCCGGGTCGAGGCCGTTCGCCTCGCGAATCCTGACGCGAATGGCGACGATGCTCGGAAGCTTGACCAGAGCATTGGCCAAAGGGACAATCTCCTGGAGACTGACCTTCGGTGCTGAGCCCTCCTCGGGCATCACTTTACAGATCGCCATCACGGGGATATCGTCGGTCAAATACTGATTCAGCTCCTCCATTTTGCTGGCGAAGCACATCGCCTCCAAGCTGCCCTTTTGGTCTTCCAAGCGCATCGCCGCCCACAGCTCACCCTTCTTGTTCCGGCGTTTTTGAATCCCCGTCAGGATGCCGCAGAGCCGCACCTCTTCATGCTTTTGGCAATTGTCGAGCCCGTCGCTGTCGTGGGTCTGGAGCTCAGAGATTTTATCGGCAAATGCGTCCAGCGGGTGCCCGGTTACGTAGAAGCCAATCATCTCCTTTTCGCCGTTCAACTTTTCGGTCTGCGACCAGTCCTTTACGTTCGGCAAGGGCTCGGCGGGCGTGTCCTCGGCCGGTCCGCCGAACAGGTCGCCGAAGAGGCCGCCCTGGCCGCTGTCTTTGTCCTTCTTCGTCCGTTGCGCATGGTCCATCGCTCGGTCGATCATCGCGGTCAACTGGCTTCGAGTACCGTCCAGGCTATCCATCGCTCCGGCCTTAATCAAAGATTCGAGGGCCCGCTTATTCACGGCCCCAACGTCGACGCTCTCGCAGAAATTGAAGAAGCTTTTGAACTTGCCGACCTGCGCCCGGGCCGCCAGAATCGACTCGACCGCCCCCTGCCCCAGGTTCTTAATCGCCCCTAATCCGAAGCGTACCGCCTGGCCGTCCGGAGCAAAGCTGAGCAGCGAAGCGGCCACGTCCGGCGGCAGCACCTTGATCCCCATATCCTTGCACTCATTGATGTACTTAACGACCTTATCCGTGTTCCCCGTTTCCGACGTCAGCAACGCCGACATGAACTCAATCGTATAGTGCGTTTTCAAATACGCCGTCACCCACGCCATGTACGCATAGGCCGCCGAGTGCGATTTATTGAAGCCGTAGCCGGCGAACTGCGCCATCAGATCGAACAGCTTATCGGCCTTCTTGGCGTTGTGCCCTAGCTTTGACGAGCCGCTCAGAAAGCGCTCCTTTTGTTCGGCCATGGCCGATGCTTCTTTTTTGCCCATCGCGCGGCGCAGTATGTCCGCCTCACCCAGGCTGTAGCCGGCGATGACGTTCGAAATCTGCATCACCTGTTCCTGATAGACGATCACCCCGTACGTCTCGCCCAACAGTGGCTCCAACTCTTTAAAGTCGAAGACGACTTCCTTCTTGCCGTGCTTACGGGCAATGAAGTCATCAATCATGCCGCCCTGAATCGGGCCAGGCCGGTACAACGCGTTTAACGCGCAGAGATCCTCAATCCGCTCCGGCTTCGAGCGGCGCAGAATATCCTGCATGCCCGAGGATTCGAACTGGAAAACACCAGACGTCCGCCCCTTCCAAAAGATCTCTTCGTAGGTCTTCTGGTCGTCGAGCGGGATGTCTTCCATCACCAGCTTCACCCCATGAATCGCCTCAATTAGTTTCAAGGCGTCGTCGACGATCGACAAGGTGGTCAAACCCAGGAAGTCCATCTTCAACAAGCCGAGCTTCTCTAAGCCCGACATGTCGTACTGCGTCACAATTTCGTCTTTGTTCGTCTTGTACAGCGGCACCAGGTCGCGGAGCGGTTGCGGCGAAATCACGACGCCGGCCGCGTGGACGGAAGCGTTCCGCGCCATCCCCTCCAAGCGCAAGGAAATCTCCATCACCTCCTTCACGCGCGGATCGGCCTTGGCCGCCAGATCGAAGCCTGGCTCCTGCGCGAAGGCGTCCTTAAGCTTGATGTTTAACGTAGGCGGCACTAGCTTCGTGAGCTTGTCCACCTCTGCAAACGTCATATCGAGCACGCGGCCGACGTCCTTAATCGCCGCTTTCGAACCCAAAGTGCCGAACGTGATGATCTGCGCAACCTGTTCTCGGCCGTACTTTTCGGTCACGTACTGAATCACTTTCCCGCGGCCCTTCGGCTCAAAGTCCGTATCGATATCGGGCATCGAAATCCGCTCTGGATTCAAAAACCGCTCGAAGAGCAAGCCGTACTGCAGTGGGTCGATGTCGGTGATCTCCATCGCGTAGGAAACTAGCGAACCCGCCGCCGAACCACGCCCCGGGCCCACCGGAATGCTCGACTGGCGCGCGTAACGGATGAAGTCCCAGACAATCAAAAAATAGCCTGAAAACTTCATCTGCTGGATCATTTTGATCTCGCGGCTCAGCCGTTCCGCGTAGGCCTCCAGCGGCTCGCGCAGCGTGCCCTTCTGACGCATGTGTTCCAGCCGCGGTCGCCGCTTCTCGAAGCCTTCCCGGCAGACGTATTCGAAGTAGGTGTCGATCGAGTGCGTCGGTGGAACGTCGAACTTAGGGAAGGGCTCCTTCACCTTTTCGAGCGCGACCTTGCAGCGCATCGCGATCTCGTAGGGCGACCGCAGCGCGGACGGATAGTCGCCGAAGATCTTCTCCATCTCCGCCTTCGACTTCATGTAGAACTCGGGCTGGTCCCAATGCATCCGATTCGGATCAGACACGGTTTTGCCGGTCGAGATACACATGAACAGTTCGTGGGCGCGGGCGTCGTCTTTCCGCAGATAGTGGGAGTCGTTGGTAGCTACCAGCGGAATCCCCATCTCCGCCGAGAGCCGAGCCACTTCCGGGATCAGCCGTTTGTCCTGCTCCAGGCCATGATCCTGCAGCTCGAGGAAGAAGTTGTTCTGGCCGAAAATCTCCGTGTAGGTGCCCGCCAAATCGCGGGCTTTGGCATAGTTGTCGCCTAGTAGCGCTTCGTTCAGATCGCCCCGCAGACACGCCGAAAGACAAATGATCCCCTTCGAATGCTGGGCCAGCAGGTCCTTGTCGACCCGGGGTTTGTAATAAAACCCTTCGAGATAGCCGGTCGATACCAACTTGATGAGATTCCGGTAGCCTTCCTGGTTCTCGCACAGCAGCACCAAGTGGTTGTAACGGTCATTCTCGGTCCGCGACTTGTGGCCATTCTGATTGACGTAAACTTCGCAGCCAAATACGGGATGAATGCCCTTGTCCTTGGCGGCGTTATGAAACTCCACCGCGCCGAACATGTTGCCGTGGTCGGTCATCGCCACGGCGGGCTGTTCGAGTTCGGCGGTCAACTTCATGAGCTGCTTAATTTCGCACGCGCCATCGAGCAACGAGTAGTCGGTGTGGCAATGGAGATGGACAAAAGGGACGTCAGAACTGGGTGTAGGCATGATGGGGCGATACGGGCGGGGGAGACTTCCAGTATACTTTTCGAATGAACCGCAGAGATGTCTTAACGATCACGGGCGCAGCCGCGCTCTCCATTGGTGCGAAGAGAATTCTGGGTGCTAACGACCGCGTTCGCATGGCCATTGTCGGCTTGGGTGGCCGCGGAAGCAACCATCTGAGCGAATATTTAGAGCTTGCCGGCGCTGACGTCGCTGGCCTTTGCGATGTAAACCAGGCCGCGCTGGAAAAGTCGCAAGCCACCATCGCCCGCAAACAGCGGCCGAAGGCCAAAGAGTACGGCGACATGCGCAAGGTGTTCGAAGACAAAGACATCGACGCTGTCTCCATCGCTACGCCAAACCATTGGCACGCCCTGTCCGCCATCTGGGCCATGCAGGCCGGTAAAGACGCCTATTGCGAGAAACCGGCCAGCCACAACCCTTTCGAAAGCCAGCAGATGATCGCGGCCGCCCGGAAGTATTCTCGCATGTGTCAGATCGGCAGCCAATCCCGCAGCATGCCCCACAAGATGGAAGCGATGCAGCTGCTCAAAGATGGCGTCCTGGGCAAAATTTATCTCGCGAAGGGCCTCTGCTACAAGCGTCGCAAATCCATTGGCAAGCGCGCCGATGAACCGACTCCGCCCGGCGTGAACTGGGACCTCTTCCTCGGCCCCGCCCCTCTGCGGCCGTTTAACCAACTGCGGTTTGCTTACAACTGGCATTGGTTCTGGGATACCGGCAACGGCGATATGGGGAACCAGGGCGTTCACGAAATGGACGTCGCCCGGTGGGGTCTGGGCCTTCCAAACTCCCACGTCGGCCTGAAATCGGTCAGTGGTACGGGAGGCAAATTCCAGTACGATGATGACCAGGAGACGCCTAATACCGAAACGTGTACATTCGATTACGGCGACCGGCAGCTCGTTTTTGAAACCCGGGGTCTGGTCACCGGGGGCGAAGGCGGTTTGCAGGTCCGGGGCGGGAATACGATCGGAAACTTGTTTTATGGTGTCGATGGCTGGATGGCAGTTGATGGAAACGGCTACACCATTTACAAGGGAGAGAAGCACGAAGTGGTGAAGGAAGTGAAACGAGTGGCCGGCCAGTCTGAAACCGGCGCCCATATGGACAACTTCCTCGCCGCTGTTAAAAGCCGCAACTACAAGAGCCTGCATGCGGAAATTGAGATTGGGGCGGCGGCGGCCGACCTCTGTCACTTCGGCAACATCGCTTATCGTTCCGGGCGCTCGCTCGCTTGGGATAACTCCAAAAAGGAGTTCTCGAATGCGCCGGATGCCAACAAGATGTTGACGCGGGAGTATCGTCGGCCGTACGTAGTCCCTGCGAAGGTTTAAGTAGCCCCTTGGTCAAATGTTGCGGAAGATTTGGTGACGAGGTCTATTTTTGCGAATAGGTCCTGCGAGGCGATGGGCTTCAAGACGTATTCGTCCATGTCGGCTTGCAGACATCGCTCGCGGTCGCCCTGCATGGCGTGGGCCGTTAGCGCGATGACAGGGGTGTAGGTCTGGCGGGCGGATTGCAGTCTCCGAACGGCGGCGGTGGCTTCGTAACCGTCCATTTCGGGCATTTGGACGTCCATCAGGATGACGTCGAAGGTTTCGCGTTTGACGGCGGCGACGGCTTCGAAGCCGTTATTTGCGGCGGTGACGACGTGGCCCCGCTTGAAGAGCATCTGGGTGGCGACGAGACGATTGACCGCGTTATCTTCGGCGAGGAGGATGCGGAGGGGGCGTGTTTTGAGGGTGGGAGCAGCAGACGGAGTAGTAGACTCGCCGATGCCGCAGAGGAGGCGGCGGAGGTCGTGTTCGAAGATGGGCTCGATGAGGTAATTGTGGACGCCGACGGCGCGTCCTTCCGCAATGCCGGCAGCGAGCTGAAGGGGATCGAGTACGACGACAGGGACGGCATTCGGATGGTGCTGGACGAGTCGGCTGAGCAGTTCGAGGCCGCTTCCATCGGGTAACTGGAGATCGGCGAAATAGAGATCGAAAGGGCCGACGGTTCCTGCGGCGAGCTGCAGGGCGTGTTCGTTAGAGCCGGCAATAGAGGGGAGGCAGTTGCAGGCTTCGAGAGTACGGGCGAGGAGGGCGGCAGCGATGGCGGAACGTTTCGCTACGAGAACGCGTCGACTAGGCAAAGCGTGCTGCGCTAGAGCAGCGGTGAACGGAGCGGGGACGAGGGGGATCGTGAACCAAAAGCAACTGCCCTGACCGGGTTGGCTCAAAACACCGATGTCACCTCCCATGAGAAGCACCAGTTGGTGGGAGATGGAGAGGCCGAGGCCGGTGCCTCCGAAGCGGCGGGAGTGCGAGCCGTCGGCTTGCTCGAAGGAGCCAAACACCGTCGTGAGTTTAGTGGCCGGGATGCCGATGCCGCTATCTTCTATCTCCCAGCGAATCGAGGTATCGGTAACGCGGACGCGGAGGGTGACCGAACCGATAGAGGTGAACTTCACGGCATTGCTCAGGAGATTAAGCAGGATCTGGCGAAGTCGTTGGGGATCGCCGAGGAAGGCAGCGGGGACGTCGGCGGGGATATCGCACAGGAGTTCGAGCTGTTTTTCGGCGGCGCGGAGGGCGATGGCGCGGAGGCCATCGGCGGCGAGTTCGCGGGGGTCGCAAGCCGTTTCGTCGAGACGCATCTTGCCGGCTTCGATTTTTGAGAAATCGAGGATGTCGTTGATGATGTCGAGTAAGGATTCGGCGGAGGATTTGGCGGCGGAGAGGTATTCGCGTTGTTCGACAGTGAGTTCCGTTTCAAGGGCGAGGTCGGTCATGCCAAGGACACCGACCATCGGCGAGCGGACTTCGTGGCTCCTGTTTGCGATCAACTCGCTTTTCAGGATGGTGGTCACTTCTGCGCCTTCTTCGGCGGCGCGGAGTTCCTGATTGACGGCGACTAGTTCGGCGGTTTGGGCGGCAACCTCTTGTTCCAGACGGCCGCGATGGAGGGCTAGCTGTTCATCGCGGCCGGCGATCTGCTCCATCATGCGGTTGAAGGCGGTCATCAGCTGGCCGATTTCGTCGCGCCGGCGATGGGGCATTCGAAGAGTATAGTTTTCCGATTCGGCAACCTGTTGCGCCAGGGCGGCGAGGTCCAGGACGGGTTGGGAGATGAAGGGTTGGAGCCGCACCAGGACGAGCCGGGCGACCCCGAGGGAGAGAAGAAGGACGACGGATGCAATGGCAAGATAGGATTTCGCGCGCACGAGTGCACCGGCGGGTTGAGCATGGAGGGAGGGGGTTCCGATGCGTTCGTTGTCGAGCCGGACCGGGACTTGGACGTGCAGTTGGCCGCCTCTCCAAACGGCGCCGTCGTCGGATTCGAGCATGGGCGCAGAGAGAGGCGGGAAGTTCGCCGGGACTAAAGCGGGCTAATAGGCCGCCTTGGCGATCTTTGATCCAAGCGTCCTGGACGCGGGCATCGGAGCGCAGCGAAGTGAGAATTTCGCTGGTGGCGCGGCTGTCCTCAAGGCTAACGGCGGCGCTGGCTGTTTCGGCGAGGATGGTGGCGACGGCGGTCAGTTCCCCGGCCACCGCGCGGCGGGATTCGAGGAGTTCGTAGCCGGCGAAGAGGGCGCAAGCGAGAGTGAGGGAGACCGCGCACGTGCCGAGGGTAAGGGCGGCGAGTTTGCGAACCAGGGGGAGATCGGCGAAGCGGTCCTGGAGACGCGCCGTCATGGGGCGGCCCTTGTGCGCCGATTGGCGCCGCTGGTATAGCCGAGTCGCAGAAGCTTCGAACTGATGGAGACATTGACAGCTTATAAAGCGGCCAAGCTGACCTCGAAGCTCATGCGGCCGTCTTCCTCAAAAAGGTGAACGGCCCCGCCGGAGGCGAGGAAACGGTCTTCCTCTTCGATGGTGAGGATGGGCCACTTAATATCTGGTGCGCGGGCTTCTTGAATCGCTTCGGAAAGTCGCAAGCCCGAAGTACGACCGAAGTACAGGATGTCAGCCCCGGCGGCTTGGGCGGGTAGGCGCACTTGACGGATTTGGATCGGACGCCCGTTGACCATCTTTCCAGCAGAGACTCGTTCGAGGGCCTCGGCCAACGCAGGTCGACCGGCGACGGCGATGATGATGGGCCCTTCGCGCGTAACGGGCCATTCCGAGAAGCGGGCAAACCCGAGCACTTGAGCCGCACGGAGATCGTCTTCGTGATGGACTTGGCTGGCACCGCCGATCTGCGTTTGGAGGGCAGCGATCAACCCGACGAGGGCGATGGCCAAGCCGCGAGATGGGATGGAGAGGTTCATCACCAAGCGCCTTTAAAACTGAAAGGTCCAGCGCAGAAGTACCGCCCGGCGGGTGGGGATCGCGTAGATGAACAGCTCCGGTTGCCATTCCAATCTGCCGTTGTTGAATAGATCCTGCGTGATGAAGCTCCATTCCTGAATGCGGGACGGTCGCCAACTCAGGCGCGTGTCAGCGCGTAGGTAGCCAGGGACCGGACGTTGGACAACACGGCCGACCGCGTAGAGCGAGACATCGGCCTGCCAACGTTGACCCAGGTTCCAATGCGATTGGAGCTTGGCTTGGTGGGCGGGGTCCATCCTGGTGAGACGCCCGTCAACGCCTGCGAAATTAGTGGCTCGATCCGAGACGGTATTTAGGTAGGAGTAGGAGCCAAGAAGCCGCCACCATGGACGCAGGTTGGCGGAAAGGGAGAGTTCACCCCCGCAGTTGACGCCTTGGCGGCCGTTCGAAAAGATGAGGTCCTGGCGGATATCCGGAACGGGCTGCCGCCACTCGATGTGCAGTTGGCCCGGCTCGAGCGAAGCCAGACGGGTGCATCGATTGTGGAAGAGCGCCAGATCGACCGACCACCGTTGGCGGTGCTGCCAGCGAAAGCCTGCCTCGGTTGCGTGGACGCGTTCGGACAGAAAAGCCTGATTGCCTCGGACTTGCAAGAGGACAGGGAGCTGTTGGAATGACGAAAGTCCGAGCGGAAGCTGCTGGAGATCGCGTTCACCACGACGCGGCCGAATCGGGTGGGTCAAGGAACCGCAAGCGCCCCGACCATAACGCACTGGTTTGACGCCAATGCATTTGTGAATCCGGCCAATTTTACGTTCGGGACGAGTGGGGTGAATATTCTGCGGGGACCGGGGGGCCAGAACCTGGACGCGATTTTGAGCAAGAGCTTTCGGTTAGGAGAGGAGTCGCGTTCCCTGCAGTTCCGGTTTGAAGGATTCAATGTGTTGAATCATGCAAACTTTGGATAGCCCAATGGGAACATCAACCAAACTACACAGGTGGGGCGGATCTTTGGCGCGGGAGCATCGCGGATCCTGCAGTTGGCGTTGAAGCTGAATTTTTAGGCAGGATGGTTAGCTGGACGGGGATCGCGCGAAAAGGTTAAGAAGGCGTGTGTCCCAGTCGAAAGGCTTGGTGGTCCAGGAGAGCAAGTCGTAAGCTGGATTGTTAGGATTGAGGAGGATGTTGTCTTCTTCAGGGATGATGATTGAGGGGACGCGTATAGCGAGTTCGCCACTTTGGACAAGCCACTGCTTTCCGATCTCTGCGGTTGTCTCCATTCCTCGACGGATCAGGTTCTTCTGCGGGTCGAGGCAATCGGTGACCAGGGGGAGTTCAGCCCAGGCGTAAGAGAGTTGCCGGGGTACGGTGTTCGGGGTCACGTGGGCCAAGACCTCAAGACAAGCGAGGGAGAGGTGGGTGGAGGTATACAACATCCGGTAACCAGGAGGGTTCCAGCGGCCCCCTGCTAAATATGCACCCATGGGGTCGTCCGGCAGTCGCCCAGATTTGTACAATCGGAAGACGGGAACTAGGGACTCTGGCATTACCGCCGAGTTAGGCTTGTACGCCGTAGTCGAGCTGGATCAAGATACGGAGTACTTGGCGCATGGACTCCTCATCACCTGAGGCGAGAAACCGTTGTGGAGTGGCTTTGCCTAACGCGGGATTTGACGACCGCAACCAGGAACCAGCCCTATGGGAATCGCCAAATACTTCTGATGCATAGCCTCGTATGAAAGAAGCGTCCGGGCTGTGCATTGCCGTTTGCAGGGCGGGCGTAGAAGATAGTTGGACGGCGACTGGTGCTGCCATACCTCCATCATAACCCTATTTCCCTCCTACCGCGCGAACGAGTCTTGTCCAATACAAGATGAGCCTGGAGAACCAGTCGATTCCAATACGAGATGAGCCTGAAGGGAGGGGGATGGGCCAAGCTGGGGATTGCTCATTCGAATGCAGAAGATCGAGAATCCGAGCCTGGAGCAGATGCGG
>JBBRIO010000036.1:0-17121 GCA_038220855.1 Bryobacterales bacterium
GAGTCATCGTTCTCTCCTCCCGCCAGGTCGGAAAAAGCACCGTCGCCGCCATCCGCGCGCTCTATCTGGCCGTCGCCCAACCCAATACCTTCGTCATGCTCGTCGGGCCCGTCGGCGCCCAGGCCGGCGAAATCCTCGCCAAAGCCCGCCAATTCGCCGCCGTCCTCGGCTTTCCGCCCCGTGGCGATGGCAACAACCCGCGCTCTCTCCAACTGCCCAACGGCTCGCGCCTCGTCGCCCGCCCGGCCGTTCCAGAGTCGCTCCGCAGTTACGCAAAAGCCGCGCTCATCATCGTCGATGAAGCCGCCTGGGTCTCCGAAAATGCCTTCCAAGCCATGTCGCCCATTCTCGCCGCGGCCAATGGCAGCCTCTGGGCCCTGTCCACCCCCAATGGCCAAAACGGCCGCTTCTACGACCTCTGGCACGATGCCCCCAGTGATCAGTGGACCCGCTTCGAAATCCGCGCCCAGGATTGCCCTCGTCTCAGCCCGGAGTTTCTCGCCGGCGAGCGCCGCACCTTCGGCGAAACCTTCTACGCCCAGGAATACGATTGCCAATTCCTCGCCGGCGGCAACCAGTTCCTATCCCGTTCCCAAATCGAAGCCATGCTCATACCAGAAGCGGCCATCCCCGGCCTCTGTCTAGCCGAAAAGTCCGAACTCTACCTCGGCCTCGACCTCGGCAAGCGGCAGGACCACACGGCCCTGGTCGCCGTCGAACTCACCTTTCAAAACGGGCCAAAAAACCCGGTCACCCAAGGCATGCCCCTCATCCCAACCCTCACGGTCCGGCACGTCGACCGGCTAGCGCTCGATTCACCCACCCTGAATATCCCCCGCTGGGTCCGGGACGTCGCCCAGCGTTTCGCCCCGTCCTGCTATGCGCCCAAACAGCGGGGCACCCTCCTCGTCGATGCCACCGGCAACGGCCACACCGTCATCGAACTGCTCCAGGCCCAACCCATCCCGAATTACAGCCTGAAGCCCATCTGTATCAGCGGCGGCCAGGTCTCCCGCCAGTTGAAAGGCGGTTATACCAGCGTCCCCCGGGCTGACTTACTAACTAGCCTAAAGATTGCCATCGAGTCGGAAAAGGTCAAGTTACACCGCGATGCCCCGGGAATCGACTTACTCATCCGCGAGCTCCAACAGTTCCAGCCCGCCGGTGACCAGTCCGAGCATGACGACCTCGTCATGGCTCTCGCCCTGGCCGTCTGGCAAGCCGCCAAAAGCCATCCCGGCCTGTTCGGTCTCAAGGAACCGGCTCCGGTCTTTCCTCATTACCGCGTCGTATAAGCGGGCAGGGACCGGAGCGGTCCTCGAAATGATCGGAAATTCGCACGCCCCGGTCTCCGTTGCCCGCGATTCCTCAATAGCTGCTGTACCATGGGGCATGCGTTTCGCCGCCCTTTTAGCCGTAGCCGCTCTCCTTCCCGCCGCCCCGCCAGACAAGAAACCCGTCTCCGAGCAGTACACCAAATACGAGTACCGCATCCCCATGCGCGACGGCGCCAAGCTCTTCACCGCCGTCTACATCCCGAAGGACGCCGCCCCCGCCCAAGCCTATCCCATCCTCTTCACCCGCACCCCCTACGCCGTCCGCCCCTACGGCGCTGACCAGTACCGCGAAACCCTCGGCCCCTCCGAATTCGCCCAGCAAAAAGGCTACATCTTCGTCTACCAGGACGTCCGCGGCCGCTTCGCCTCCGAAGGCGTCTTTGAGCAGGTCCGCCCCTATATCCCCAACAAATCCCCCACCCAGTTCGACGAAGCCTCCGACACGTACGACTCCATCGCCTGGCTCCTCAAAAACGTCGCCCACCACAACGGCAACG
Organism: Bryobacterales bacterium; assembly: GCA_038220855.1. GTDB lineage: Bacteria > Acidobacteriota > Terriglobia > Bryobacterales > Bryobacteraceae. The sequence goes on from JBBRIO010000036.1 coordinate 1,835, forward strand.
TCGGCATGTGGGGCATCTCTTACCCCGGCTTCTACTCCTCCATGGGCCTGCTCGACTCCCATCCCGCCCTCAAAGCCGTCTCCCCCCAAGCCCCCGTCGGCGACTGGTTCATCGGCGACGACTGGCGCCACAACGGCGCCTTTTACCTCGCCCACGCCGTCCGCTGGTTCTATATGAACTCCCGCGAAGGAGCCAACGACCCCAAGGTCCCCCGCACCAATCCCGAATACGATTCGCCCGACGGCTATAACCTCTTCCTCCAAATGGCCACCCTCGAAGAGATCAACGAACGCCTCCTCAAAAACAAGGTCCCCTACTGGAAGCAGCTCATGGACCACTCCACTTACGACGCTTTCTGGAAGGCCCGCGACGTCCGCCCCCACTTAGTCAACGTCAAGCCCGCCGTCCTCACCGTCGGCGGCTGGTTCGACGCCGAAGACCTCTTCGGCACCCTCGAAACTTATAAGCGCAACGAGCGCCAAAGCCCCAACGGCGTCAACTTACTCGTCATGGGACCCTGGTCGCACGGCCAATGGGCCACGGGAAAAGCGGACCACCTCGGCGACGTCCCGTTCCACCAGCCAACCGGCCCCTATTACCGCGAGCACATCGAGCTCCCCTTCTTTGAAAAGTACCTCCGGAACGACTCGAAGGCCGTCACCGCCGAAGCCCAGGTCTTCGAAACCGGAGCCAATCAATGGAGAACCTTCGACGCGTGGCCCCCGAAGCAGACGACGGAAAGGACCTTCCATCTCTCTCATGACGGCCGTCTCGCCGCCAACCCGCCCAGTCGCGGCGGCTACGTCGAGTATCTCTCCGATCCCGCCCGTCCCGTGCCTTTCGTCCCCTACATCGCCAACACCATGACGGTCGAGCACATGCTCGACGACCAGCGTTTCGCCGCCTCCCGCCCCGACGTCTTAGTCTTTGAGACCGACCCCCTCGAAGACGATCTCACCTTCGCCGGCCCCCTGGAAGCAATGCTCCACATCGCGTCCACGGCCACCGACTCGGACTTCGTCGTCAAGCTGATAGATGTCTACCCGAACGACTTTCCCAACCCCGACCCGAACCCCAAAAACTTGAAGATGGGAGGTTACCAGCAGTTAGTGCGAGGGGAGCCCTTCCGCGCCAAGTTCCGCAAGAGCTTTGAGAAGCCGGAGCCGTTAGTCCCCGGTCAAGTGGAGCAGATAGCCTACACGCTCCCCGATGTCTTCCATACCTTCCGCCGAGGTCATCGGCTGATGGTCCAGGTCCAAAGCAGTTGGTTCCCGCTGGTGGACCGCAACCCCCAAAAGTTCATGGACATCCCCAAAGCCAAGCGGACCGACTTCGTCAAGGCGACCCAGAGAGTCTACGTCGGCCCGGTCGCCGGCAGTTCGCTGAAAGTCCGAGTCCTCTCCAACCGGCCCAACTAAGCGCCACCCACCGCGTCCGGCCCGCTCCCGCGAAGGGCCCTCCGAAATCCTGACCCCGCTCCCAACAAGGGGCGGGCGGTCGGGGCATCGAGCCCCGGCCACCCGTTTGAGTACACCCGCGAACCTACACAGCCAGTTCGCTAAGCCCCCGCGTACTCTCCGCCCGGCCCGACGCTATGCTCCGGTACCCGGCCTCCACGCAAGCCACAGTCTTCAAATACTCCCGGCCCGTCGACTCGAACCGCCGCTCCCCCCGCAACTCGTCCACAAAGTGCCGGCACACCGCCCGCACACTGTCCCCGCGATACCCCTGCCCCACCGTGTTCTGCCACACCATCTTCCGCTCCCGCCCGTTCCACAGCCATACGTCGCCGCCCGCGTCCACCACCAGCGAAGCACCCACCCCGTCCACCGTAAAGTCCCCTAACGGAGGCGAATCCGGCCGTAAATCCAGGAACCGATGGCCGTCAATCAACCCGCCCAACCCGCTCCCGTGCGACGTCACCAGCAACACCTGATCCTCCCCGACAATAACCGGGTTCACCTGCCGCGCCTGCGCGTAAACCCCACTAATCTCCCCAAACAGAAACCGCGCCGTGTCCAACGGGTGTACCAACGTCTCATAAAGCAACAGCCGCTCGTACCCCCGGAAATAAGGCTGCGCCGCGTACGCCTCCGGCCCGTCCCCATCGAACTTCCGAATCCGAAACGTATAAGTCACCGGCTCGCCGATCAAGCCTTTCTGCAGCTCCGCCGCCACCGCCCGATACCACGGCTGCCATCTCCAATTTTCGTGGATCACCAGCGGCACCCCCGCCGCCTCGGCCGCCGTGACCATCCTCACCGCATCGTCCCAGCGGGGCGCCAGCGGCTTCTGACAGATCACCGGAATCCCTCGCTCCACCGCCATCTGCACCATCTCCAAGTGCAGCTCAGGCCGCGTCGCCACATCCAAAAAGTCTGGCCGCAACTCGTCCAGCATCTGGTCCAGCTGCGTATGCGTCCCCTTCGTCGGGTCCGCATCGCAGGTCCCCACCATCGTCACGTCGGGCATCCGCCGCCAAGCTTCCAAATGAATCTGGCCAAAAAAGCCGCAACCAACCAAGCATCCGCGCATGATGGCTAGCTTATCCCAAAAACCGCGTGATACTCCGCCGGCAGACGCGTCGGCTTCATCTCCCGGCTCAGAAACAGATGCCGCGTCGTCCCCTCCCCCAGCTTCTTATCTCCCCGCCAGAACGTATATCCGAACGCAATCCCGCGCGCCGAGGCCTTCTCCACCCGCGTCTCCACCTCAATTTCATCGTCGTACAGCGCCGGCGCCAGGTACCGGCAACTCGCCTCCGTCACCGCCATAAAGAACCCCGCGCTCTCCAACTCTTTATACGGCAGGCCGGCCGCGCGAGCATACTCCACGCGGCCAACCTCCATCCAAACCACATAGTTGGCGTGATACACCACGCCCATTTGGTCCGTCTCCGCATAGCGGACCCGGATCTTCGCTCGATGCGTCATCCTCTAACGCTAGCCCAGGTGAGCTTCGATGAACCAAAGGTCCTTGTCTGTAGCCCGGGAGACGGTCGTAAAGATGTCGGTCGTGTCCGCGTCGCCAGCCTTCTCCGCCTCGTCGATTGCCTTCCGCACCAGCGCCCCATAAGCGGACATCCGCGCGACCAATGCCCTGACGTGGTCTTTCCCGTCGCGGATCTCGGCAGGATACTCCTCGATCTGCGAGGCCGCGGCTGCTCGGCGGATCGTACCCATCGCGATTCCACCCAGCTGCGCCACTCGCTCGGCGATGTCGTCGGCTTGTATGTCCAGCCGGCCCACGACCTGGTCAAACAGCTCGTGGAGGGCAATGAAGTCCGGCCCCTTCACATTCCAGTGGGCATTCTTCACTTGGCTCTTCATATCCGTTACATCAGCCAGCCGCGCGTTCAAGAGCGCTACCATCTGTTCCCGAACCGATTTATTCAGGTCATTCGCCGTCGGGTGCAGCGCGACGCCCTTGGACTTCTCGTTGTCTTTTTTAGCCATGCCTCATAGGATGCACTGAAACCGAAGATTGATACAACCCGTCTGGTACCATGACATCGTGCGCGTCCAAGTCCTCTTTTTCGGCCTCTTACGGGATATAACCGGCCAATCCCAAACCTCGCTCGAACTGCCCGCAGACGCGACCGTCGGCAACGTGTTCGATCACTTCGCCGCCCGCTTCCCTGCCCTCGTCGAGCTGAAGCGTAGCGTCATGCTCGCCCGCAATCAGGAGTTCGCCCCGGCCGCCACCCCGCTCGCCGATGGCGATGAAATCGCGCTGCTGCCGCCCGTCAGCGGCGGTACCGGTCCGTGGATTCATCAGATCTCGACCGAGCCGAAAGGCAACTTCTACGGCCTCACCCGCCAACCGCTCGACGTAGCCACCCTCGCCCGCCAACTGCTCCAACCCCACGACGGAGCGTTCGTCAACTTCGAAGGAGTCGTGCGCGACAACACCAAGGGCCGCCCCACCCGCTTCCTCGACTACGAGTGCTACGAGTCGATGGCCATCAAACTGATGGCGCAAATCGGCGACGAGATCACCGCCGCCCACCCCATCTCCCGCATCGCGCTCGTCCATCGCCTCGGCCGCATGGAAATCGGAGAAACCAGCGTCGCCGTCGTCGCCTTCTCCCCCCATCGCAAACCCGCCTTCGACGCCGCCCTCGAAGGGATCAACAAGCTCAAGAAACTGGTCCCCATCTGGAAGAAAGAACACTTCGCCGACGGCGAAGTCTGGGTCGAAGGCGAATGGGACGAATCCTTACTCCGCTAACCCGCCGCGCATTCCTCGCGCTGCCCGCCTTCGCCGCCGCACAGGACGTCACCTTCAAAACCGACGTCAGCCTCGTTCGCCTTCTGGTCACCGTGAAGAACGCGAGCGGCGAACTCATCGGCGGGCTCGAACAAACCGACTTCTCCATCACCGATAACGGCGCTCTACAGTCGGTCGCCGTCTTTGAACGACGCACGGCCCAGCCGCTCTCCGTCGTCCTCGCCCTCGATATCAGCGGCTCCACCGCCTCCAACCTCAAGTATCAAACCGACTCCCTCACCCGCTTCTCGAAAGCGCTGTTCGCCGATGGCAACCCCGACGATGCCGCCGCCGTCATCACCTTCAACTGGGAGGTCGTCCGCCGCGCCAACTTCACCCGCAAGCTCAGCACCATCGAAAGCTCCCTCCGCCACCTCAAGGCTGAAGCCGGAACCTCCCTCTATGACGGCATCCTGCTCTCTGCGGACGAACTCCAGCGCCGGGACGGCCGGCGCGTTCTCGTGCTCATCACCGACGGCGGAGACACCACCAGCACGACTGACTTCCATAAAGCCCTGGAAGCCGCTCACAAAGCCGATGCCGTCATCTACAGCATCCTCATCGTTCCCATCACGAACGACTCCGGCCGCAACGTCGGCGGCGAAAACGCGCTCACCCAGTTCTCGAACGGCACCGGCGGCAGAGTGTTTCTGCCCACCATCGGCCCCGCCCTTGATGCCGCCTTCGCGACCATCCTCCGCGATCTGCGGACTCAATATCTCGTCGGCTACTACCCCAAAGCGGTTCCCCTTTCGAAGAACCGCTTTCATACCGTCAAGCTATCGCTGCGCGATCCGGCCCTCACGGCCCAAACCCGCACCGGCTACTACGGCGCTGCGCTTTAGACTTCCAGCTTCCACGGGGCCTGCGGCGACACGCACCGCCCAGTATCTCGCCGGCTACTAACCCAAAGCGGTTCCCCTCTCGAAGAACCGCTTCCAATCCGTCAAGCTATCGCTGCGCGACCAGGCTGTTACGGTGCCGCGCTTTAGACTTCCAGCTTCCACGGGGCCCGATACTTCGGCTTCAAGTGCGGCACCACTTCCTTCTGCTTCACCGTCCAGTTCTTCTCGTCCCAGTCCAGACGGGTCTTGAACCGCATCGAGAGGTTCGCCAGAATGCAGGTCGTCGACGACCGGACGCAAGTCTCGATCTCGCTCCGCGGAGCCTGCCGCGACTTGATGCAAGCCACCCAATTCTTCCAATGCGGCAGGTTCGTCGGCGCCATGTCCGGATGCGATTGCCGGTCCCACGTCTCAGCCTTCACCACCTCACTCTTCGGGTTGTTCGGAATCAGCCAACAGCCGCTCCGGTTCACGAGCAGCGAGGCCTGCGACCCATGAATCAACGTGCCCGCGCCCTGGTTCAAGCCGAACGCCGGCAGCGGATTCGCCGTCCGCGATTCGTAGCTCGACAGGAACTTCGGATACTGGAACGTCGCCAGCATCGTGTCCGGCGTATCCCGCGTATCGGTGACGTAGAACTTCTCGCCCAGCGCCACAATCGAGGTCGGCATGACCTCGTCAAAGCACTGATGCAACGGGTCGATCAGGTGAACGCCCCAGTCCGTCATCGCGCCGCCGGCGTAGTCCCAAAAGTAGCGAAACGTCGGGAATCCGGTCACTTTCACGCCCCACTTCACCGGATCAAACTCGGCCTTCGGCGCAGGACCCAGCCACATATCCCAGTTCAAATCGGCCGGCTGTTTGCCGTTGTCATCCGGCTTCGGCACAAAGCCCTTTTTCTCCGTCATGCCGCTCTGGAAGGCATGGACAAAGGTCACTTCCCCGAGCACGCCCGACTTCACGATCTCTTGCGCCTTCAGGAAGAACCCGCCCGATCGCTGCATCGTGCCCGCCTGCACAATCCGCTTATACTTGCGCGCCGCCTGCACCATCTTCTGACCCTCTTCGACATAGACGCTGGCCGGCTTTTCGACGTAGACGTCCTTGCCCGCCTTGCAGGCTTCGATCATCATGTAGGCATGCCAATGATCGGGGGTCGAGATGCAAACCGCGTCGATGCTCTTGTCCGCCAGCACCTGACGGAAATCGCGTTTGCCCTCGATCGCGTACCCGCCTTTCTTCGCCGCCGCCACCGCTCGCTCCAGATGCGGCTCATAGACGTCGCACAACGCCACCGGTTGCAACTCCGGCACTTTCATCGCATGACCGAGATTGCCCGAACCCATCGCGCCGAGCCCGATGAAGCCAATCGCAATCTTATCGTTGGCACCCTTCACGTTGCCCGTAAACAGGTTCGTCGTGAAAAGCGCCGTCGCCGCGCCGGTGACTTCGCGCCGGGTCGGGGTTGAATTTTTCTCTTTCATTGCCCTGTATTGTACGATAGGAGTTTCCATGGCGAAAGCAAAGACCAAAGCTCCCGACACGACCTTTCAAGAAGCGGCGTATCTCCGCGAACTGATCGCCAGCCAGCAACTCGTCCGCATCACCCTCGAAGACTCTTCGGTGCATGAAGGCTCGATCGAATACTTCGATCAAGCCTTTGTCCGCCTCACCGCCTCCGTCGGCCCCAACCTGTTTGTCTACAAAGACGAGATCAAATATCTCGCCGAAATCCCCAATTAAACCATGGCCGCCTACTTAGAAGCAGCAATCGAAATCGCCCGTGAAGCCGGCGCGTTAGTATCCAATTTTGCCGAACGCCGCATTCCGTTCGAACTCAAAGGCGATTTCGATCTGGTCACCGAAGCCGATCGCGCCAGCGAGAAACTGATCGTCGAGCGGCTGCAGACTCGCTTTCCCACCCATGCAATTCTTGGCGAAGAAAGCGGCAATCACGCCAACTCGAGCGAATATCGCTGGTACGTCGATCCGGTGGATGGCACGACTAACTTCGCGCATAGCTTCCCTGTTTACAACGTTACTTTAGGACTCGAAAAGGCCGGTGAGTTAATCGCCGGAGTGATCTTCGATCCGACTCGCAACGAGATGTTTGCGGCCGAGAAGGGCGGCGGAGCCTACTTGAATGGCCATCGGATTCACGTCTCGAAGGCCGCCAGTGCTGACGTCGCGCTGGTTGCCACCGGATTCCCCAGTCGCCGGCGGCATGAAAACATTAACATCCATTTCTATTACCAACTGGCGATGATCACGCACGGCGTTCGCCGCGCCGGCGCCGCCGCGATCGACTTAGCTTATGTCGCTTGCGGACGTCTCGATGGGTTCTGGGAGTTCGGACTTAGTCCGTGGGACATGGCGGCCGGGATCTTACTCATCGAAGAAGCCGGCGGCACCGTCAGCGACATGCATGGTGCTCCCCACAACCTGGGCAGCCCCCACATACTGGCCGATAACACTGGCATCCACGCCGATATGCTCCACGTGTTCGGGGAGGTCTTCGCCGGACGTTCGCAGTTTCCGATCCCTGTTATCAACCCGCTGCCATGAGTTACTCCGAGATCCTCTTCGACGTCTCTGATCGCATTGCGACGATCACCCTGCATCGGCCAGATAAGCTGAACGCCTGGACGATGACGATGGACGCCGAATTTCGCCACGCGGTGGCGGCTGCAGAGCAGGACCCAGAGGTTAGGGTGATTGTCATCACGGGCTCGGGTCGCGGGTTCTGCGCCGGGGCGGACATGGCTCTGTTGCAGACACGGCCGATCGTTGACTTCATTCAACCCTTCACGTTCCTGCAAGAGCTCACCAAACCGGTGATCGCCGCCATCAACGGCCAGGCCGTGGGCTTGGGGCTGATCCTGACGCTCTATTGTGATCTTCGGTTCGCTTCTGCAGACGCTCGCTTTGGCACCGCATTCGCCCGTAGAGGCCTCATCGCTGAGTATGGGATGGCGTGGATGCTCCCGCGGTTGATCGGCCCGGCTCAGGCGCTGGACGTTCTGCTGTCGGCCCGTATCTTTGACGCCGAGGAGGCCGCGCGGTTGAATCTGGTGAACCGGGTATATCCGAGCCCCACCTTCCTGTTCGACGTCCGCGCCTACGCGGAACTGCTGGCGACTCAGGTCTCTCCCCGGTCGCTGACCGTGATCAAACGCCAAGTGTTCTCGGCCATGGGTCAGACGCTGACCGAAGCCACAACGAGTGCAGAGCAGGAGATGGTGCTGAGCTTAGAGTCGGCAGACTTTCGGGAAGGGGTGACCCACTTCCTGGAGAAGCGGCCACCGTCGTTTACTGGCGCTTAACGCTGATTTCTTTGAAGTAAACCGTGTCTTTGGCTCCGTGGTTCTGGATGCCAATGTAGCCCTTGTTGGCGCGCGGACCGCGGACGGGTTCGAACCACATTTTGCGATCCGGCACGGCTTGGTCGCCCTTGAATTCGTTGACGAGCTTGCCGTTCAGCTTAACGCGCGTCACGTTGCCCTTTAACTCCACTTCCATCGTGTTCCATTGGCCGAGGGGCTTCGGGTTGCGAGCAGAGACCTTGCTCAAGGAGTAGAGAGCGCCGGTGGAGTGCCAGTCGTCGCCGGTGGCGTCGATTTGCACCTCGTAGCCGTTATGCACGCCGTACCAAGCATCGCGCGGCTTTTCGGGCATCCGGATGTAGAGGCCGGAGTTGGCCCCCTTCTCGGTCATCGTCTTGAACACGACGCGGATGGTCGAGTTCTCGAAGGCCTCATTTTCATAGAAGAGCAGACCCATGCCGCCGGTGGTTTTCAGGGCTCCGTCTTCGATGACGAAGTTGCCCCAGCCGACCTGCTTCCATCCGGCTGTATCTTTGCCGTTCCAGAGCTTTTGCCAACCGGCCGCGGGCAGCAGGGCCGCCGCCATCAAGAAAACAAGTAAGGTACGCACCACACTATATTACCGAACCCTTCGCCATGCCACCAGAGCGCCGACGAGCGCCCAGGCGGTGCCCAAGGCGAGGGCGGTCCAGCCCAGGTTAGACCACATGAAGAAGCAGATGGCCAGGCCCAGGGCCGGAGGCAGCATTCCAACAACCGAGCGCTCACTCCGCTTCAGGCAGGCGAAATTTACGCCCATAAAGCCGATAAAGGCCCCGTAATTCAGGAGGAGCGCGCCGGTCTCATAGGTGATGGCCGCGGCACCGATCAGGCAGACGGCTCCGATTAAAAGAACGTTCTTGACGGGCACACCGGAGGATTCGCGGATCGAGCCGAAGAAGCTCTGGGGCAGGACGCCGTCGCGTCCCATGCCGTATAAGAGCCGGGCACCGGCCATTTGGCCGCCGGCGCCGCTGCCGATGCTGGCGACGAGGAGGGTGAGGTTGATGGCCTGAAAGAGCCAAGCGCCGCCAGCGCGGCCGGCGGCGTAGACGTAGGCGGTATCGACGTCGGGGAAGGCTTCGCCGTGGGGCCAGACGAGTTGGGCGGCATAGATCTCGATGGCGCTAAGCGCTCCGATGAGCAGGCAAACGATGACGGTCGCTTTCGGCACGTTGCGCTCGGCGTCGATGGTTTCCTCCGAGAGGGTTGAAATCGCATCGAAGCCGATGTAAGTGAGTACGGCGAGCGAGGTGCCGGCCGATAACTTACCCCAGGAGAAAGTAACCGGGTCATAGAAAGGCTTTAGTAAGTCGATGCCGGGATTGCCGAGGACGAAGTTGACGGTGGCGGCGAGCATCCAGGCGACGACGACTAACATGACGATGGCCAGCCATTTATTGAGATTCGCGGTGGCTTGGACGGCGCGGAGGTTGAGTCCGGTGAATAGGAGGACGAAGAACAGGACGGCCACGAGGTAGGGCAGGCCGGGGAAGATATTCAAGAGCGCTTTGCCGCACCAGATGGTGCAGATCATGGGGTTGATAACGTAGTCGAGAAGCATGCCCCAGCCGGTGAGAAAGCCGGCGGCGGGGTGGACCTCTTTGCCCACGTAGGTGTAGGCGGACCCGGCGCTGGGATAGATGCGGGCCATGCGGCCGTAGGAGATGGCCGTGAAGAGCATCCCGACGAGCGCGAGCAGGATGGCGGTTACGACGTGCCCTCCGGCCAGGTTGCTGACGACGCCGAACAGGGGCATCGGGGCGGTGGGCTGAATCAGGATCAGCCCCATGAACACTAGATCACTCAGCCGTAGGGTCTTGCGGAAGCCACTCATGAATGTTTCAATTGTGGCATTCCGCGGAGGGCTTTGCGAACGGGGTCGAGCAGGATGACGGCGATGAATTGCCAGCAATCGGAAGAGACACGGACGGTGGCAAAATTCGGCGCCATGACCCAAGTCTAGAGCGGGAGATGGCGGAGCCGAAGCGGCGCAACGGGGTGGTGGGCTCAATCGGGCTCAGCTGTGGGCCACGAGCAAAGACCGCCTGCTGGCGCGCGCGGTTCGGTGCTGTCAAAGACTCACGGCGAATCGCGATCGTAAAGTCTTGCGGAAGCCACTCATGAATGTTTCAATTGTGGCATTCCGCGGAGGGCTTTGCGATAGGGTTCCTCAACAAAACGATAGGCGACGACGGAGCCGAGGAGGCTGACGCCGAAGCAGAGGACGACGAACGGCCAGGAATCGGAAGAGAAGCCGAAGGTGGCCGCATTCAGGGCCATGCCCCAAGGCCAGAGCGGGAGATGGAGCAGATAGAGCGAGTAACTGGCTTCCCCGAGATGCACCATTGGTTTCGAGCCGAGCCAGCCTTCATTAGCCCCCAAACCCATCACCAAGCCGACGTAGGGCAGCAGCAAGACCCCTTCCCAACTTCCGGCCCAGGCGAGCACAGCGACGATGACCGCAGCCGAGACGCCCGTCAACCAAGCCCAATTTTGCCGCAACTGATAGCCAGCGATGCCGGCGGCGAAGGCGGGGAGGTGGCAGAGCGGGTTATACGAGTTCCACGGAGTAACAATGAAAGCGGCCACTGTGGCCAAGGCCAGAACGACGGCGGCCCGGCCTCGAACTGCCGGAGCCAACACCGGAAAGACGAGATACAGAAAGGCTTCGACCGAGAGAGACCAAGCGGCCGAGTTGATGGCGAGAGACGTTTCTGGCCACCATGACTGGGTCAAAGTGACGGCGGTGCCCGCGGCCCAGAGGACCTCGGGAAGCGTGCGCGGCGCGGTGGTAAGGTAAGCCTGGGCGACCAGAATTAGCGAAAGGGCGTAGATCGGGTAGATGCGGGCGAAGCGGGCGGACCAAAAACCCTTCCAGGTACCCTTCACGGCGCCATCAGGCAAAAGGTATGTTTTGGCTAAAACGAACCCAGACAGGACAAAGAACCCGGTGACGGCGGAATCGCCGACGGCAACCAGGTTGAGCCAAGGATCCGGCCCGGGCATTTGGCGGCCCTTCGTGTAGTGGAACAAAACGACCAAAGCGGCCAATAGAAATCGAAGTCCCGTCAAACCAGGCAACATCGGTATCTATCGGCCGCTCTGGCCGAACGCATTAGAAGAGGATCTTCAGAGCCAGACGGAACTGCCGTTCGGTCGCCTGGGCGCTGGTGATTTCGGTGTATCCATTGAGCGCCGTAATCTGACCGGCAGCGTTGCGGGTGGCTCCGGAAACGGTGGCTCCCGGATTGTTGAAGGCCGCGGTGTTCGAGACGTTGAACACTTCGGCGCGGAACTGGAGGCGTAACCGTTCGGTGACGTTGAAGTTGCGGAACAGGCTGCCGTCAAGATTGACGACGCCGGGCCCGCGGAGGAGGTTGCGGCCGGAGTTGCCGTAACGCACGGCGGTGACGGGGGCAAAGGCGAGCGGATCAAAGTAGCTGGAGCCGCGACCGATTTGCTTAGGGAAGCCGACGGTGGCGACGACTTGATCGGCCGTCTGGCCGTTGCCTTGCGAGTTCAGGGACGCGCCGGCCGAGCCGACGGTGAAGGGGGTTCCGCTGAAGGCGCTGAAGATGCCGTTCAATTGCCAGCCGCCGAGAAGAGCCGACGCCAGCTTGCCGGTGGCATACTGCTGACCCTTGCCGAAGGGGAGTTCGTAGATCCCGAAGATCTGTAAGTTGTTCGGGCGGTCGAAGTTAGCGACGGCGCGGTTCCGACGCCATTCCGCCGGATTGTTCCAGGTAAGGCCGGAGTCGTTGTTATCGGCCCAGCTGATGGCTTTCGACCGGGTGTAAGCGAGGCCTAACTGCGAAGCGCCGGACATGCGCTTCGTGAGCTGCATTTGGAAGGCGTTGTAGTTAGAGGTATTGAACGGCGTCAACTGGAGGATGTTGCCAATTAGGCCGTAGGCGGGGAAGAGGGCGCGGTCAGCGTTGCCCCGGCCGATGCCGGTGCTGGCGTTGATATTGATCGAGGCGGTTTGACGGATGGCGCGAGTGCCGACGTAGGCGACCTGCAGGGTCGTGTTCTTCATGAGCTCGCGTTGGATGGTGGCGTTGAAGCTTTGGATATAGCCCCGGTTGAACACTCTGGGGAAGGTGACCGTGCCGACGGCGGCGGGCAGGAGGACCTGTCCCGAACTGACATCGGGCGGGACGATGGCGGGGATGCCGGTACGGAGGTTGCCGGCGGCGATGAAGCTGGTCGTGCCGGAGAACTGCGTGGAGATGGTGGCCGGATAGGCGTCGCGCATGACGCGGAAGGAGTTCGGGTCGATGCTGATGCCGTAGCCGAGGCGGACGACGGTTTTTTCGGTGGCGCGGTAAGCGATGCCGATGCGGGGGGCGATTTGGCCCCAGCCGACGTCGACGCCCGTATCGCGGGGTGTGGAGCCGATGCCGCCGATGAGGACACGATTCAATTGCGCATCATAGCGTTCGCCACCGCGGTGGTCGCGGGTGGCGAAGGGGTAGTATTCGTAGCGCATGCCGTAGTTCAGGGTTAGTTTGCGATTTACTTGCCACTGGTCGCGGGCGTAGAAGCCGTAGGACGGCATCCGAACAGCAGCCGGGTTGATGTTCTGCACATCCTTACCCATGCCGTTGGCTTGGCCGAGGAGGAAGTCGGCGAAGCCGTTGTACAAGTTTGGGGCGGTGCCGCCGTTCAAAGCCGTCAAGCCTCCGGTGAAGTTGAAACCGCCGCGCGGGCCGAAGGCGGCCTGGGGCTGGAAGTGGTTGATGGTGTAGTAAGCGTACTCGGCGCCGAAGCGGAAGGAGTGGGCACCACGGAACCAGCCGACGTTGCCGACGGCTACGTATTGGTTGTCGCGGAAGAGGAAGGGGTTAGAAACGTTGGGATTGCCGAGGGCGGAGAAGCCGCTGATGTTGAAGCGGGGGTAGCCGCCCTGGAGGCGATCGCCGCCGTTGGTACCGGGGATTCTGAGGTCGTCGGAGCCGTAGTTCTTGCCGAGGTCAACGTTTTCGGCGCTGAGGCGGAGACGGGTGAAGCCGACGTTCCCGTCGATGAGGATGCGGGGGGAGACGGTATACGTTCCGCCGATGGCGGCGCTTTGGATGAGGCCGGGGGCGCGTCCGGGTTGGCCACCGTTGAGGGCGTCGCCGCCGGCGGCACCGAGCGAGGGCGGATCGAAAATAAGGCTGGGGGAGAAGCTGTAGCGGCCGAAGACCGATGCCTTTTCGGTGGGGTTATAGTTGACTTTGAAGTCGGCGTTGTCGCGATTGAATTCGTAGGTACCGCTGGCGAAGTGGTTATTCTGGATCTGGTTCGAAGCGGGGTTCAGGCCGACGTAGTTGGGCTGGATGAGGAGGCCGAGCATCTTGGCGGAAGCGAAATCGATGCGGCTGGCGGGGATGCGCTGGCCAGGGAAGACTTCGCGGGCGGTGCCGTTGGCAGCACCGGTTTCGGGGTCGTAGATATTGGTACCGAACCCGCTAAAATCGCCGCCGCGGAGGGCGGCGTTGGGAAGGGTGCGGAAGGCGGAGGCATTTTGGCGGCGGATGGTGCGTTCCCAATCGGCGAAGAAGAAGAGCTTGTTCTTTTTGATGGGCCCGCCGATGGTGCCGCCGAACTGGTTCAGGATGTTCTTGGGGAGGTTGCCGCCGTAGTAGAAGTAGTTGCGGGCGCGCATGGCGCTGTTGGTGTGGAACTCGTGGGCGGAGCCATGGATTTGGTTGGTGCCGCTTTTGATGGTAACGTTCATGGCGGCGCCGCCGGCCATGCCCTGTTCGGCGTCGAAGCTGTTAGTCACTACGTTGACGGTTTCGATGGCGTCCTGGGGAGGGACGTAAGCGACGATGTGAGGTAGCCAGGGGTAACTGACGGTCGCGCCGTCGATGCGGGTGTTGTTATTGGAGTAACTGGCGCCGTTGACGTTGGTGCCCATGGCGCGTTGGGGGTTACCGGCGTCGGAGTGGAGTTCGGTGGGCGGGGTGAAGCCGGGGATGAGCTTGTAGAGATTCTGGAAGTTCCGTCCGCCGCCGAGGGGGAGATTGGTTACTTGGGTTTTGGATATCTGCGCGTTGATATCGGCGCGGTCGGTTTGTAAAGAGACAGTAGAGCCTTCGACGACGATACTTTCGGTGACGCTGGCGACCTGGAGGCGGGCGTCGATACGGCGGAGGGTGTTGGAGTCGATGCCGACGCCGCTCTGGACGACGGTGCGAAAGGCGGCCGAGGAGATGGTGAGCTTATAGGAGCCGGGCTGAAGATCGTTAAAGAGGTAAACGCCTCGGTCGTCGGTGGAGCCCTGTTTGGCAACTCCGGTGGCGACGTTGACAGCCTCCACTTTTGCGCCGGGTACGGCGGCGTCGGCCGCATCCGTTACGGTTCCGGTCAAGGACCCATACAAGACCTGCGCGGGGGAGCTAAGAGCCCCCAGACAAATCACAAGCAACAGTGCTCCCAGTTTCTGCATAACTGGACAAGATGCCGGATCAGCTCGCTTTGTTGGCTCCGGCGAAAATTTGATCGCTCATCTTCTCTGCAGCGCGCGTGACGTTCCAGCGTTCGGCGGCGGCGAGGACGAACATCCAGGGTGCCGCCCAGCCGAGCAAAGTGACGACGAGCCACGAGTCCGGGACGGCCGTGAGGAGGCAGAGACAGACCAAGCGAGAGACGAGAAAGGCGACCATCCATTGCAGGGCGGTGGCCCATTTGCCGCCAGTCATTTCGACGCTGATGCGGTGCAGGCCGAGAGCGAGGGCGGCGGGAACGGCCAGGAGGATGGAACTCAAGAACTGGAGAGAGCGCATGGCGGCGATGGTTGAATTGGCGTCGCCGAGCCGAT
>JBBRIO010000037.1:0-17105 GCA_038220855.1 Bryobacterales bacterium
CTGCGTAAAGCCCAACCGCATCAAATAGCCCAGATATCGCTGGGCGTTGCGGACCGCTGGAAACTCCTGCGTCGTCACGAGGAACACCGACGTCGAAACCTGCAACGCGGCCAACGCCAAATCGTCGTTGATACTGCGCCCGGCATCAATCACGATGCACTCGTACTTCTCCACCAAAAACGTCGCAAACTCGCGCAACATGGAGTCCGTAAAATTTCCCTTGTTCGCTTCGAGCGAATCCGGCGGTCCCACGTAGTAAAACCCGGCCGGGTCTCGCGCGACAAACCCTTCGAATAACGATTGGTCCATCCGATCAAGGTTCTCGCCCACTTCCGAAAGCGTATACTGCGGTGCCGCCCCCAGCATCATCGCCACATCGTTCGCTGTCCAGTCTAAATCCAGCAGCACCGTCTGCTTCTTGCGTTGCGCCTGGATCGTCGCAAAGTTCACCGCCAGCGACGTCGTGCCTACCCCGCCCTTCGCGCCCAAAAACGTATAGATCTTGCCCAACTGGCTGCCGCCGGTCATCGCCCGCTTCGGGGCCCGGTCCAGACGCATCAACGCGTCCCGCAACTCGCTTCGCTTCAGTGGCATCGTCAAGTAATCCGTCGCCCCAGCCCGGACGGTCAGCAGAATACTCTCACCGTCCTCGCTGTAGTCGGTCGCGATGACATAGAGCTCGGGCACCGCTTGCTTCAACTTCTCCAACGCTTTGATCCCGTTCACCGGGTCCGAGGAGATGTCCAGCAGCAGCGACGCATCCGGAAACCGTTCGAGCTCCTGCAGTACCCGGATGTACAGGTTTGCCGAAACCTCAACGAATTCCGTCAAAAGGCGCGCGTTGGGTGTCGTCGCCACAGCGTCTCGCACTAGCTCGCGAAGCTGTTCATCGGCGGAAGCGATCATCAAGTTAAATGACATGCGGTCTCGATATCTCCTTACGGGGTACAGGTCCCCAGCTCGGCGTCACAGCCAGAGCTTTCGATCGGCAGAGAAGTTTGAAAATTAGGTAAGGCGACGGGCGGTAAGCCCAGAAACGCCATAAATGCACGGAATTCATAGCCTGTAACGCGAATCGTCACCGCATCCGGCACACATTCGGTCGAACAGTCACCACCCGAACAATTGAACTCCGTCAAGGTCCCGGTGTCGACATCCCTCTGAAAATAGTTCACTTCAATCGTCGCCCCGCCCGACTGAAACTCCAACTGGTCCAGGTTCACCGGCACATGAGTCCGCATATACGTCCGCACATTTTCGCCACCATTCTGGAAGCAGTGGGTCGCGGCATATCGTGCTCCGTCGCGCGTCCACTCAACCACCGAATGCCAAGTCCACAGCAACTGGGCCGTGAATATGATCATGAACGTCAACGGCAGCACCACGCCCCCGGAAACGATAATGTATTCTAAAGCCGCTTGCCCGCGTTGACGACGTCGCATCAGTTGCCCCCTACCGGCATCCGGATCAGCGGTCGAAGCGCAAAGCTCTCCGTAGCGTTGAAAAACGGGATGTTCGGCCGCACGGAAAACCCATCGGTAAACGAAACCACGATGAAGTCCGGATTCCTTCCGCCCTGCGCAATGTCGCAGCCCGCCGACGAGCAATCGCACTCGGCAACCTGCGCCGTATCCGGGTCAACCCGCTCCACCCGAATCAAAATCTGGTCTGCCGTCAAGCCCGTCACAATATCGATGCCCCCGCTCTCCCCTGCCCCGCGCAGCGCCAACGTCTTCGCCTGCACCAGTTGTACATCGCCGGCGTCGCAGAAGTTCAATCCGGGCTGATTCGCCGTGTAACGCGCCACTGTCTGCAGCATCTTGTGCAGCGTGTAGTATGTGTAGGTAATCCGCGCAAACTCAATCATCCCCCATAGCAGCATTGCCACAATCGGCAAAAACAGCGCAGCCTCCAGCAATGAACTCCCGCCCTGTGTCCGTCGCCGTCTCATTGATGCAGCACCACCTTGCCTGGCCCGGACGTCTGAGTACACCCGTCGATCCGCCCCTGCTTCACCGGCACCTTACTACCCAGATACATCGCCGCAAACCGGCCATTCTGGTCGCCCGCGTTGATCGTCGTATCGTTGGCCGCCGGCTCCAACAAGAACTGTCGAAACCCTAATACAGTCATCGTACTTTCCGACGCCGTCTCTACAATCGGCACCGTCAGAATTCGCCGATTGTTCCCCGTGTACGCCGTATAGTCTTCAATATCAACCAAGTCCGTATCCACCTGATTCGCTCCCAAAACGGTGTCTGATTCATTCACCGCATTACAAACCGCCGGCACCGTAGTGTTATCAAATCGTGCCGCCAAACCACACAAAAACGTCGATACCTGATTTGCCACCCGGTTCGTATTGCAGCCAATCGGCGCCGCATTCACCCACACGGGTTCATCCACTCCCACCCGCATGCAATACACCGCCGGGTCGGACGCCGGCGGCAGCCCCTGCGACCCGATCCGATATAACTGCGTCAACTCATCAGCCAGAAACGTCGCCGACTCGTTGTATCGATTCAGCATCACATATGGAACTCGCGAAACCGTATTCGCCAGCGCTCCCGGCGTGGGACCACCCGTGCACAAGTAGCCCAGCGTGTACCGTGTGCCCACCACAAACCCAAAGTCGGTCGGGTCGTCAATCGAAACCGCCTGAACCGCAATCGGCTCAACCCCGCAAGCCTGACAAACCGGCGAACTCTGCCCAGCCACCGCCTGGGTGACCAGGTTGATCCGGCCCTCCTGCCCGATGGCCAGGAACCGCCAAAAAATCGTGGGGGCCTCGCCGCGCACGACCACCTTTACGTGTCGTGCCGTCGATCCACCCCCCTCGCCCCCCGTCGAACCCTCCAGGCCCAACGCCGCCGAAGAGGCGTCAAAGAACGTCAACACCGCTCCCTCGCTGTTCAACGTGCCGTTCGTCTGGCCAATCGTCGATCCACCAAAGTCGTACTTCGTCGCCGCTCCACCGGTCGCGTCAATCGGAATCTGAGCATAGGCCGTCGCCCGCTCGATCGCCACCTCGGTCCCGTTCAACCGTTGCGCCGCCGCCAACGCCATCGCGTTCGCCGCCGTTTTCAGCTCGTTCCGAGCCATATACAACCGACCCAAATCCACCGCGAAGCCCATAAAGCCAAAGAAAACAGGCACCATCAGCACCAGTAGCTGCATGGACACACTACCCCGCTCAAGGCTGCGACGCAGAACTCGGTGTCGATTACTTCTTGGGTTCCTGGTGTCCACGAGGTCCAATAAACTCCGGCTTAGCTTTGCCCGCGTCCTGGGTGGACTTCTTCTTTGGCTTCTTCAAGCCCGCGTCTTTGTCTTCTTTCGTCACCGGCAAGAAGTCTTCCACCATATCCGGCAGGGCCACTTTTTCGCCCGCCGGGACCGGCCGAACGAACCGCGGCGTTACTACCACCAGCAGCTCATCGTTCGACTTCCGAATCGAACGGCTGCGGAACAGTTGACCTAAAATCGGCACGTCGCCCAGCCACTTCACCCGGCTCAGACTCTGCACCACCCGGTTATCGATCAACCCGGCCACCGCGAAGCTCTCGCCGTCCTTCAGAATCACTTCCGTCTCCGCCACTCTTGTCGCCACGGCCGGAATCAGAAATCCCTGCAACGTCACCGCGTTAGCGTAGTCCAGCGCACTCACCTGCGGTCGAACCTTCAAATGGATCGCCCCCGAAGGCGTCACCGTCGGCGTGAAGTCCAACTGAATGCCAAATTTCTTAAACTGAACCGTCACGACCGGGGCCGTCGCGCCACCAGTCGATGTCGCCGTCAACGTTGGAAACGGAAACTCTCCGCCTGCTAGAAAGCTCGCCTGCTTACCTTCCATTGCCAGCAGATTCGGCTCGGCCAGCATCTGCAACAAATTCCGCGACTGCATCGCCCGAATCGTGGCACCCAAATTCAAGTCCGGCCGAAACACGAACAAATTTAACAAATCCGAAAAATTCAAGGTCGAGTTGCTGAACTCTTGGTTCTGAAACTGCAACTGGCTGAACCGTGGGGTCGCATATTGCTGCGTGGTGCCCAAACCCAGCATCTTCTGGTTGCGCGAGACAAAGTTGAAGCCAACCTCTTGCAAGGCCGACCGATCGATGGAGGCGAACTTCACTTCCAGCAAAATTTGCCGCGGATCCGCATCCGGCGGCACTGTCAATAAATTCACGACCTTTTTGCTGTACGTCGAGGCAATCGCTTCGGCCCGCTTCGACTCTTCTGGCGACTTCACCGCACCGCTGAGCACCATCGTCTCGATGTTGCCCTGCACCGTCACCGCGCTATCGCCTACTGCGTCTTTCACCGCCTTCCGGATCACATCGTAATCCTGCGCGTCTCCGACTACACTTACGTTGTAGCGCCGCGGCAACGCCCGATCTTCCCAAACGACAATCGTCGCTTTCCCGATCCCTTTGGCGTTCACCATCACTTCGCGCGGGGAGACAACCACCACGTCGGCAATCTTTGGCTCCGACGCGGCAACCGTTTTCACGTCGCCATCAAACTGAATCAACTCGCCGCGACCGACCGTTAGGGTCATATCTTTGGCTGGGCCCGCTTGGCCCCACGTTTGCACGCAGAGCCAGAAAAGGTTAATGAAAAGAGAGGAGGGCTTCAAACGCATGGGTTGGCGGACTATTCCTGAAAGGTCTCTTGAACGTGCTTCTCACCGCGAAAAACATCAACCACAAATCGCGGCTTCGGGGGCTCTTTCTTCTCTACCGGCTTCGGTGCAGCCACCGGTCTATTCGGATCAATATCTTCGCCAATCAACTTAGACCAGGCCTTGTCGTCCCGCAGATTCGGAACGCCACCAGGGCGTCCCATCCGGTTCTGCGCCTGCATCTTCAACCGCTGCGAACGATACGCCCCACCCGGGTCAATCGATTCCGCCGTCACCGAGGGAGGCTCCGCCGCATCCGACTTTGATTCATCCTTCGGGTTCCGCAGTGCCAGCGAGATCCGTCCCTGATTCTTGGCCAGTTCCAGAACCCGGGATTGCTCCGGACTCACGAGCAAAGTGATCGCCCGGCTCTGTCCCGAGTTCACAACCGGGGCCGGGGCCGGAGCCACGCCGCCACCACCCGCCGTCGCCGCCGGGGCAGTTCCCACTGGCTCCACCGAACGGCCGACCGACAAGACAATTACATCTTCCAGAACCGTCGTGGTCACCGCTTCCAACATCGAACCCGGCTTCGTGAACAATACGTCCACATGCGACCGCGCTTGAATCAATCCGCTCGCACTCGCCGCGTCGTTCACCGATACAGATACCGCGCGCTTGCCAATCTCGATCATCGAAGCCACCCCATCGGCTCCCGAAACACTCGAAAGTCGGGTCGACAAAATCGGCTCGTTCAGCGTCAAAGGATACAGTAGCGTGCGATCAATCCCACTCTTCTCATCCAGCAACGCACCCAACGGAGCATCTTTCTCCGCCACTGTGATCTTCTTGAAGTGGATCTTCTGCAGCCGCGTACCCGCCGGAAGACTCGCGCTGGATGCCAAAACCTGAACGAACTTCTCTTTCTTGGGAGCGACGGTCGCCGAATAAAGGAACCAAGTTAGTAGCGCTGCCGCCACCGCCGCGCCACCGAAAATCATCAGAAGCTTCTGTCGGTCCATTAACCTTCCTTAATTCTTTATTTCTGGTCAAACCCCAAGCAGGGGTGCTAAGTGCGATCGATCAGGTGAGAACGTAATAACACAGGATACCTTTAGAAGTTCCGTTCTAACAGCACAGAAACTTCATCCCGATACCGCTCCCGCCAACCACTTTCCAACAACACCTCCACCAGCGAATACCGAACCGGCAAAAGCGCGTGCGTAAACCCATACTTCGCCAAAACCTGCCGAAATCCAGGCCGAACCTCCACCAACTTCACGTACTCTTTCAAAAAGTCGGCCCCGTAGTAGTCGCTCCTGCCATCGAAGAACACCGGCCGGCCGCGGTAAATCAGATACCCGCCATAGCTATCCGGTGCCAGCAACCGGGCCTCGGCGGGCACATGCGCCAGCGCCGCCACTGGAAACTGACTCTCTGGAAAACCCGCCGGAGTCCCCAAAACCGCCAGTGTAAACAAAGCCAATGCGGGCACCGCCAACGCTGTACCGTGTACCTGAGCATCCCACTCCCGTAACCGCCCAAAATAAGAAAATACCGTCGGCCATCGTCCCGCTAGCGCCGTCGACAACGCCGCATTCGCCATCGGCAAACCAGCCAACGCCAACATCGGCAGCCCCCGCGCCGATCGCAAGCTCAACACCACCAAGCCCAACATCCACAGCGCGTGGTGCCACCGCCCCGCCTGCAAAGCACAAACCGCCCCCCCCATCACGAGCAATAACGCCAAAATGATCTGCGCCGCCCCTTCGGCATGGAAGTTGAAGCTTTGAAACTCCGCCACCCGGTCCAGCAACTCCTTGTCCTGCAAATAATGCCAAATGTGCCCATGCACCCGCCAGCCATAGGGGTTCAACAGAGTCGCGGCCATCGTCCCGGCCGCCCACAGCAAACACCGCCTGTCCCGCAGGGCGTAGCAAACCAGCAACCCCGGCAATAGAATGAAACTACCGTGAACATTGGCCCAAACCACCGCCAGAGGCACGAGCCAACCGTACTTGCCCCGCTCCACCAAGTACAACGCGAGCACCAGGAAGATCCAGCTAAACACGTGCGGTCGAGCCAGCCAGTGCAACTGAACGCTCGTCAGAAACGGCGCCGCAAACACCGCGGCCATTCCAAACGTGCCCCCCGTAGCCCAATGCAAACGTATCCAAAGCCACGAGCAAAGCCCGATCAGCAGAAGGTACAACAACGCCACGCCACGCAGTCCAAAGGACTGATGGGCTCGCGCCATCAAAACATCCGCCCCCCACTCCCAGGCGAACCAGCGCTCGCCCGGCTTCGAAAACGACCACGGATCCACCGTCGGCACCGCTCGGGAGGCAAGGATCCGCTCCCCGTTGCGAATATGCCAACCCGCGTCAGAATCCCGAAACAGCTGTGTCGGCGCCTGGTACAGAAACAGCGCATAAAACAGCGTCACCCCTACCAGCAATAGACTGAGGTCAGGCAGGAGCCATCGAACCATCGCAGATGGCGAACGTGGCTCCATACCTAATTCAAATCTACTGGCCGGAAGCGCCGATCGAGGTCAAACCCTGAGTGATCGAAGAGTACAAGCTCACGACCGCCGTCGAAAGCTGATTCACGGTCGTGATCAGCGCCAAGCCGACCGCCGCTACGATCAGCGCGTATTCAACCAGGTCCTGACCATCTTCTTCTTTCCAAATCCGCAGCAAAAGTTGTTTGATCATGGGAACTCCTATACCTTTCACCGGGCCGCTTCCGCAGACCCTTTGTTCTGTTTCACGTCCGGGGCACCAAAGGCTACTTTAAACCCATGGCTCACCTTTTGCCAAACCGTCGCTTGGGCCGAGGGCATTCCGATAGGTTTCCCATCGGCCACCGACACCAGACGAAGGTTCTCTAAAATCTGTGGCACATCGAGCCGATACTCGAGCGCAATCTCCATCTCTTTGCGCGCCCCGGGCAAATCGCCCCGCGCATACAGCAAAGCACCCACGTTGTTGTGTGCTATCGCCAAATCACTCGCCCGATGGAACTGGGCCATCGCGTCCGTCGGCACCGTTGCCGCACTCATCTCGAGCAGCGCCTGACCCAAATTGTTCCGCGCCGTCGTCGACGAAGCATTAATTTCAATCGCCCGGCGAAAGGCATCCGCCGCTTCGCTGAATCTCTTCTGCAGCATCAGGTTGTAGCCCAGGTTATTGAACAGGTAGTCTTGCTTCGTCGTCACTAAAATCGCCCGGCGGTGCATTCCCTCGCCCTCGCGAAACCGCTCGGCTTCGTCCAGCAAAATTCCCGCCCACGAAAGCATCTCCACATTCGGCCTGCTTTGCTGCTCCACCAAACCCGCCATCAGCTCCGCCGCCTCACCCGGCGAACCCAACTTCCGTAAGCTCTTAGCCAATCGCTCCGCCGCCACCGTCGATTCCGGGAAACGCTCCACCGCAATCCGATAGTGCTCCATCTCTAATTCGGGATAGCCCATTGACCCGTACTCAGCCGCCAGTTCCAACCGCGCCGTCACGTTCCGAGGCTCGGACGCAATCCGCTCTCGCAATCGCCGTACTCGCACATTGCCGTCGCCCGCACTGACGGCATTCAATACCTGCTGTTGCATCACCGGCGGAAGTTTAGGCTTCTTCATCTTCGCCACATGTTGATGCCCACAACCGACAGCGGAAAGCAAAACCGCCACGAGGAGGATTAGCCGGCTCACTCAGCCACCTGCCGCTTCTCCAATTCCAACTCATCGCCTACGACTGTTCCTGTCTGCGCCGCCATTCCCGCCGGGAGTTCCAATACAGAATGCGCCGTCAGGCAAAACGAAATCCGACTTTTCTTCATCTCAGGACGAATCTTCAACACTTTACGTTTCTTATTCAGATACAAAACGTCAATCGGAAACTTCATTCCAAAGGTGTGGACGCCCTCGCAAGGCACAATCCACAGCCCTTCTCCCGCCGGAAACTCGCTCCTCGGCAACAAGCCCCGCCGCCGTTTCTCGCTGGTATCCGCAATATCGGCATTCGCGGCCACACTCGTGCCCCGGGTCCGATTTGTCACTGCCAGCTTGGTAATCACGATGCGAAGGATCTCCTGAACCCCTTCTAAGGGATTTTGTTGCGCCCATCACGGAAACTTTTGTGGTGCTAATGGGTTAGACTAGCGAATTCGCTTATGCTTCTGCAATCGATCCTCCTCCGTTTTTTCGCCCTCCTCCTGATTTTTGGCTCTCCAGTACTCGCCCAAACAGCCGGAGCGACGTTTGGGATCGTCTATAGCCTCGGCGGAACCCCGTCCGATATCGTCATTGACGAGGTGCGCGGCCGCATCTATCTCGTCAATTCCTCGGCCAACCGCGTCGATATCTTTTCCATCCCCGAAAAGCGAGTCGTCAACCGCATCGCCGTCGGCCAATTCCCCCTCGCCGCCGCCCTCTCACCCGACAACAACTACCTCTACGTCACTAATACCCAGGGTGCCTCCCTCAGCGTTGTTGACCTCGGCACCGACAGCGTCATCAACTCCATCTCCCTCCCCGCCCGCCCCGAAGGCGTCTCCGTCGGATCTGATGGCCGAGCCCTCATCACGACCCAAGGCACAGGGGCCAATAACGCTCTCAATACCCTCCTCCTCTACGACCGAACCCAACAAACCGGCCAGCAGATTTACTCGGTTCCCTTCCCCCCTCCCATCACGACCCCGAACCCCCTCCCCGCCGTCTTCGCGGGACGCCCCGCCACCGCCTTCCCCGGTCGCCTCCTCCGCACCCCCGACGGCAACTTCCTTATCGGCATGGTCGCCATCAATCAAAACGCCAACACCGCCCAAACCACCCTCTTCGTCTACGAAGTCGCCTCGGGTACCGTCGTCCAAAGCCGCACCGTCACCGGGCAATCCACCATCCTGTCGATGGCACCGGACGGCAGCCGCTTCATGGCCGGCTCGACCCTCTACGACACCGCCACCCTGGCCGTCATCGGCCAAATGAGCACCGCCAACCTTCCCTTCTTCGTCGGCGCAGGCTTCAATCCCGGCTTCAACGTGCAGCGCAACCTCGGCGGCAGCAGCTTTAATAACGCCGGCGAAACCATTTACAGCGCCTTCAACAACGCTGCCACCACCTCCCGTCCCGTAGCCAACGTCCTCTACGTCACGAGCGCCAATAACCTCGGCGTCCGCCTCGGCCTCAAGCTCAAGGAATCCGTCCTCGGCCAAATTGTCTCGACTTCTAGCGGCGACGACCTCTGGGCCCTTAGCGAATCCGGCCTCCTCCAACTCCCCGTCTCCACTATCTTCGATTATCCCATCCTCAATCCCGAAACCACCCAGGTCTTCCTCGCCAACGACGAATGCAATAAAGGCACCGCCCGCGCGACAGTCCGTATGACCAACCTCGGGAAAGGCCGGCTCAGCTACAGCATCCCCAACACCACGACCGCCCTCGTCATGCAGGTTTCTAGCGGCCTAGCCCCCTCCTCGATCACCATGACGATGGACTCCGGCCGCTCCGGCGTCGTCCGCCAGCCCGGCACTAACCTCTTCACGAACGCCGGTGGCGGTGGTGGCACCGCCATCAACGTAACCGTCTCGTCGAACGACGCCATCAACTTCCCCAACTCGATCCGCGTCTACATGAACTTCCGTGTCCGAGATCAACGCGGCGTCATCTACCCCATCCCCGTCGCCCTCAACAACGGGGAAGGCCTCTGGGATATGGTCCTCGACGAACCCCGCGGCCGACTTTATATGTCCAATTCGGGCTTCAACCGCGTGGAGGTCTTTGATACCCGGCGACAAAAGCTTCTGGCTCCCATTGAGGTCGGCCAGCTCCCTCATGCGATGGCCATGACCCCTGACGGCAGCACCCTCTACGTCGGCGATTCCGGTGGCGAGTCCATCACCATTGTCGATCTGGAAAGCCAGAAAATCTCCGGCAAAATCGACTTCCCGCCCATCCCTCGCGTTGGTGGCCAAAACTCCATTCGGCCTCTCGCCCTCGCCTACGGCGTCTCCGGCCTCCAGTTCATGATGTCCAACGGCACCTTCTGGCGCGTCATCGGCAACAAAGCCACTCCGCGACCCGCCAACAGCATCACCCCCATTGCCATTGGCGGTCCCATCTCCATGGTCGCGACCCCCGGCGGCGAGTCCATTCTCACCATGGCCGGCAATTCCAACGCCTATCTCTATGACGCCCTGGCCGACACCTACACCGCCAGCCGCCAGCTCTACGACCAAGCCCCGGTCTCCTACTTCGGCCCCGCCGCAGGTGCCAGGGACAGCACGTACTTCCTCGCCAACGGCCTCATCCTCAGCCCCTCGCTCGCCGTGATCGGCGGTAGCGAGCGCCCCGGCGTTACGCAGTTCGGCCCCCCGCCCGCCCCGGGCCAGCCGCCCACCCAGACCATCGTCTCCAATGGCCAGCGCAACGTCGCCAGCCTATACCCGATCGATCAAAGACTCTTTCTTCGCATGACCACCCCGGTCCGCCAGAATCTCACCAGCGTCACCCGCGATGACGCTCGACCCACCCTTGAACTCGTGAACATCGAGACAGGCTCGGAGACAGTTATCGCCATCGCCCCCGAAAACCCCGTCTTCAGCGTTTTCGGGGCCAACCGCGTCAACGTCCCCGCCCGGCAGCTCGTCGTCGACGGCCAGGGCAACGCCTACAGCATCGGCGTCAGCGGCCTTAGCGTCATCCCTGTCTATTCGAACGGCACCGCCCCCCGGCCTGTCATCACGCCCGGTGCCCGCGGCATTGTGAACTCGACCGACGGCTCCCAGAACTTCCGCCCCGGTTCGTTCATCACCGTCACCGGCAACCGTCTCGCCACGCCGGCTATCGCCGATGCTCTTCCCGCCCCCACGGTCCTCGGCGGCTCCTGCATCGTGATCAACGAACTTCCCCTGCCCTTGGTTCAGACTGCCGACAGGCAGATCTCCGCGCAGATCCCCGAGACCCTGCTACCGGGCCCTGCCGTACTTCAGGTACGCAGCCTCAGCCGCGCCGAGCAAAGCGACCCTATCGTCATTACCATCCGGCGCTGATAATCTAACGGGATGGAAAGCGTCTGGCCGTTTGTTTGGTTTGCGCTGATCCCCGCCGCTTCTTCAGCCGTCTTCTGGTGGGCTGCAAGAAGGCGCGTGCTGGCCGTCAAACTTGGCTCGGGCTTTATCGTAGGAGCCGGCCTACTTACGTTGTTTGCTTCGATACCACTGAAGACTATCGATGTATCCGGCCTTTGGGAGTTTGTTGTCGCAGGCATCCTCCCCAGCGTCACGATCCTCCTGGCGATCTTCGCTTAGAGAATTAGGCATCTTTGGCGACGGCTGTGACATCTGCTCGCTCGTCGCGGGAATTCTTCTCGTCGCAGTCGCCGTTAGTCACGCCGGCTGTACCCAACGCAGCGCCCCGGCTTACTCGCCGGACGGCAACCACCTCGCGTTTATCAGTTTCTAGCACGGTAGCGACGGCGCCGTGGTGTCAGTCCGGCGTGCCTGGAGTCCATTCATGACCACGGTGTTCTCCGGCCAAGGCCGGTCGTATATAGTTTCCAAGACTCTCGCCGCTCCCTACTGCAATCCCCAAATCTCTGGCCTCACCATCTCCTGCGAACTCGTCCCCGGCAACTGACGAAAGCCTGGTGATACAATCCCGGCGATGCTCTCCCGCCGCCTCTTCGCCCTCTCCTCCTCCGCTACCCTATTCGCTCAACTCCCCAACCAGCGCGGACCGGGCCGCAAAATCGACGAGTACGACCCTGCCAACATCAAACTCTCGCACCGGATGCCCATCAAAAGCCTCTCCGACGACGACCTCCTCTTCCTCCAGCAACTCGGCCTCCGCTGGGCCCGCATCGAGTTCGGCTCCGACGCCTCCTTCGACTTCATGAAGGCAACCCAAAGTCGCCTCCGCCGCTTCGGCATGGAGATTTTCTCCGCCGTCGATTACAACTATCGCGAACTCGACGTCCAACTCGGCCGCGGTCGCCGTGACGAATTTATAGAAAAATACTGCCGTTTCCTCAACGACTGCGGTCGCCTGAAAATCCCCGTCGCCAACTACGACTGGCACCCCGCCAACACCTACACGACCGCTACCATCCCCTCCCCTCGTGGCTACAAGGCCCGCGAGTTCTCCGAGCCGGACTTCCGTGCCAAAGTCGAAAAACCGGCCTTCGACCGTGAATACTCGGCCGACGATATCTGGGCCACGTACACCTACTTCATGAAGGCCGTCCTCCCCGTCGCCGAGAAGGCAGGCGTCAAACTCGCTCTCCATCCCGACGATCCGCCCCTCGCCAAAATGAACGGCGTCGCCAAGCTCTTCGTCCACGCCGACGGCTACGCCCGCGCCGAAAAAATCGCCGCCGGTTCCCGCGCGTGGGGCCTCACGTTCTGTATTGGCACTTGGATTGAAGGCGGCAGCCGCATGGGCAAAGATGTTTTTGAAATGATCGCCGACTATGGCGGCCGCGATAAGATCCTCGACGTCCATTTCCGCAACGTCTCGAGCCCCCTCCCCCGCTTCGTCGAAACTTTCCCTGATGATGGCTACGTCGACATGTACCAAGTCCTCAAGGCCCTTCGTAAAGTGAGGTTCAACGGCTCCATCGTCCCCGACCACGTCCCCGAATTCGCCGGCGACACGGGCATTCGCCGCGCCGGCGTCGCCTACTGCATCGCCTCCATGCGAGGCCTCCTCCGCCGCGCCAACGAAGAGGTCGGCTAGAGGACTAAAGATGTTCTCACCCGCTGATCGTTCCCAACTTCGTTCCAAGCTCCTCCAAACCGCCGCCCTCGACCCCCGCATCTCGGGTACCGCGCTCACCGGCTCCGCCGCAGCCGACCGCGAAGACCCGTGGTCCGATATCGATCTAGCCTTCGGCATCGCCGAGCCCCTCACCCTCCCCGCCGTCCTCGCCGACTGGACCGCGCAGATGTACGCCGACCATCGCGCCCTGCATCATCTCGACGTACCTTCCGGACCCTGGCTCTACCGCGTCTTCCTCCTTCCCGGCACGTTGCAGGTCGATCTCGCCTTTGTCCCCGCCTCCGATTTCCGCGCCTTAGCCCCCACCTTTCGCCTAATTTCCGGCCACGCACAAGCCCCCCTTCACCTGGATCCCCCGGCTCCGGAGGCACTCATCGGCCTCGCTTGGCTCTACGCCCTGCACGCCCGCACATCGCTTGCCAGAAACCATCTCTGGCAGGCCGAATACATGAT
The DNA here is from genome assembly GCA_038220855.1 of Bryobacterales bacterium. GTDB lineage: Bacteria > Acidobacteriota > Terriglobia > Bryobacterales > Bryobacteraceae. The sequence goes on from JBBRIO010000037.1 coordinate 13,848, forward strand.
CAGCGGAATCCGGGACACCGCCTTCGGTCTGGCGTGCCTCCGCCATGGCCTCTCCACCGCCCACGGCCGCGGCCTCGATGGTCTTCCCGCCGCCGTCACCGATCCATTCTCCGACGCCCTCGTCCGCCAGATTGCATTCACCGAACTCGCCCGCGCCTTGCGCCACGCAATCGACTGCCTCCTCAAGGAAATCCAGCACGCCCACCCGACCCTCGCCGCCATGCTCCAAGAACCGCTAGCCAGCTTAAGCACCAGCGACGGCTAACCGACCAACGCCCCCAAGCTCGCCAACAACGTAATCCCGCACCAGATCGCCAGTTGCCGCAGCCCCGGCCGATAGTCGTCCTTCCGCTCCATCTTTCGCACCGCGAGCGGCCGAAAGCCCGGCACCGAGTTCAACACCGCCTCGATGCGCTCCGCCTCCGCCGATTCCCCAGCCTCGGTAGAAAACGGCCCCGCAAGCCCCAGCACCAGCCCTTGGGTCGTCCGGACGCCTGCCCGAAAGGCATCCTGAGTCCAAATGCCTTCCTGCTCAATGGCATCATTGAAGACCGCGCAAAAGGCGATCTCCTCCCGCCGGAAACGCCGGCCATCGCCAGTGGGAAACGGCACCAGGTTCATTGCTACCACCCGGTAGCCCCCGGCCACCCCCCAGAGCGCCATCAGCCGTCGGTCCCAGCTCAACGTCGCCCATGGTCCCAAGTAGGCAAGAGTCACCCAGAGAAGGAAGGCGTATTGGATTCCCACAATCGCCACCAAATAAGCCGGAGCCCACCTGGGACGAAAGCTCAAACCTTGCATCGTTCCCAGTTTAGATCAAGCCACACGCTCAAACTGCTAAACTGGAATCTACTTTGAAAATAGGTTTTGTTAGTCTCGGCTGCCCCAAGAATCTCGTCGACTCTGAAGTCATGATGGGCGATCTCGTCTCCAAAGGGCATGAGCTTACCGCCCACCCGGAAGACGCGGACGTCATCGTGGTCAACACCTGCTCCTTCATCGACCCCGCCAAGCAGGAGTCCATCGACACCATCCTCGAAATGGCCCAGTTCAAGCAGACCGGCCGCGCCCAACGCCTCGTCGTCGCCGGCTGCCTAGTCGAACGGCATCGCAGCGACATCCTCGCCAACCTACCCGAAGTCGACGCCGTTCTCGGCACCAACGAACTCGCCAATATCGCTGCCCTCTGCGAAGGCCTCGAACCCTCGAAATCCCCCTTCGAGCCCTTTCTCTATCACGAAGGCTCCCCCCGCATCCGAACCACCCCCAAACACCACGCTTATATCAAAATCGCCGAAGGCTGCGACCACCCCTGCACCTTCTGCATCATCCCCCAATTCCGCGGCAACTTCCGCAGCCGCCGCTTCGAAGGCCTCATCCTCGAAGCCCGTCGCCTGTTCGACGAAGGCGTCCGCGAAATCAACCTCATCGGCCAGGACGTCACCAGCTACGGCGAAGATCTCGGCCTCAAAAATGGCCTCGCCACCCTCCTCGCCCGCCTCGCCGAAATCGAAACGCCCTACGAAAAGTGGGTTCGTTTTCTCTACGCTTATCCCAACCGCGTTACCCCCATCCTCCTCGAAACTATCGCCGCCCACACTTCTCTCGTCAAATACATCGATATCCCCCTCCAACACGCCTCCCGCAATGTCCTCAAACGCATGAAACGCGGCCAGCACGGCGATGCCTTCCTCAGGCTCGTCGAATCCATGCGCTCGACCATTCCCGGCGTCGCCGTGCGTACTTCCATGATCGTCGGCTTTCCTGGCGAAACCGACGCCGATTTCGAAGAACTCTGCCAGTTCGTGCAAGCAGCCCAGTTCGACCGTCTCGGCGTCTTCTCCTACTCCGACGTCGAAACCAGCGCCAGCTATCACCTCGATCAAAAGGTCGACGCCAAAACCATCTATAACCGCAAGCGCCGCCTCATGGCCATCCAGCGCAAGATCAGCAAGAAGACCAACCAAGCCCTTATCGGCAAAGAAATGAGCGTCCTCGTCGAAGGCCCATCTTCAGAATCCGACCTCCTCTGGCAAGCCCGCCTCTCGACCCAAGCCCCCGAAATCGACGGCGTCTGCTACATCTCCGATCCCGGCGATGGCGTCCTCGCCCCCGGCCAGATCCGCCGCCTCCGCGTCACCGAAGCACACGACTACGACCTCGTCGGCAACCTCATCGACTTCGGGGCGCCCGTCCTGTCCGCCCGTCACCACTTTCCGATCCTCGCTCCCCACTCCACTCCGAACCTGCTCCCCCACCGATAACAAATATGAAGTGTCCTATTTGCAAGAAGCCTGTCTCCCTTGGCGAGCCCTTCATGCCCTTTTGCAGCGAACGCTGCAAGATGATCGACCTCGCCAATTGGGCCGAAGAAAAATACGTGATCTCCACCCCCCTCAGCCTCAACGAACTCGCTGATCTCGATATTCCCGATGAAGAATCGAATCGCTAGCGCGGTCGCTAGCCAAATAGCCACTTTTTTCGGATGCGGCCTCGTACCCAAGGGTCCCGGCACCGCCGGCGCTTTGGGCGGCCTCCTCGTCGCCTACCTCATCCCCATCTCCCCCTGGATCCTCACGGCCGTCTTCCTCATCCCCGGCATCTGGGCCTCCACCGTCCACGCCCAAATCACCGGTCGAAAAGATCCTCAGGACGTCGTCATCGACGAGGTTCTGGGCCAGTGGATCACCCTGGCCGCGGCCGTCCACACTCGCACTTGGCAAGCCTGGCTCCTCGCCTTTGTGCTCTTCCGTTTGTTCGATATCACCAAGCCCTGGCCCATCCGCCGTGTCGAAAAACTGCCCGCCGGTTACGGCATCGTCTTCGATGATGTCCTCGCCGGAATTTACGGTGCGGTTGTGATGCGGGCGGCCGGGTGGAACAATCTGTATTAGGAGTTCTCCGCTTACCACCATGCCCCCCCGTAAAATCTTTTCCCCGTCCCCGATCATCTCCCAGGTCTCCCCCGAAGCCGCCATCCCCGGCGGCGAACTCCGCATCCACGGCAAAGGCTTTGCCAAAGACTCTCGCCCCCGCGTCATGCTCGGCGAACGATCAGCGCCCATCGTCGTCGGCTCTGATTCCCTCGTCATCGCCCGCGTGCCCGAACTCGCCTCCGGCGAACTCACCATCTCCAGCGGCTCCCACACCAGCCCCGCCTGGTTCTGCGACATCGGCATCTCCCTCGCCGAAGGCCTCCATCCCGTCTCCAGCCCCGCCGTCGATAGCTTTGGCCAAATCTTTACGACCTTCTCCGGC
>JBBRIO010000038.1:0-16904 GCA_038220855.1 Bryobacterales bacterium
CCACCCCCTCCTGCCCCCGCACCTCCAATACCGCCCAAATCACGATCCGCGCCCAAGCCAACTCCCCCAAAATCGCCAGTGGCAACTTCGCCACCGCCGCCGGGTACAAATGCTCGCTTACCTTCAATAAGGTCAACGCCGCAAACAAAACCGCGTATCCGGCGTCCACCCACCATCGCCGCGGCAGCCCGATGTACCAGTAAGCCAGCACCCCGCTCACCGCCAGCACCAGCGGGTTCGCGCCCACCAAAACCGCCGGCACCCCCACACTCACTGCCATCATCCACGGCCGCCACCACCGCCGCATCGCCTCATTTCCCACCGACAAAAACATCGCCGCTTCCAGGATCAACGCCGCCGTCACTAGCGCCGTCTCCCCGAAGGCGATATTCTGCTTGAGCAGGTAATAACTCACGCCCGCCGCCAGCAGCGGCAACACCACCGCCATGCTCGCCCCAAACGCCCTCTTCCCCGCCCTGTTTTTCACTTTCCTAGTATCGCCGATCATCGCCGCCGACCCGCCCCGCGATCTCGCCAAACGCATCGCCGAACGAGAAACCCAATCCGAAGCCGTCCGCGCCCAGTACATGTACAAGCAAGTCCTCCTCATTGAGGAGTTCGACAAACGCAACGCCAAATCCGGCGACTACTCCGAACAACGCGAAGTCATCTTCCTTCCCTCCGGCGAACGCTCCGAACGCGTCACCAAACCCGCCGCTAACCACCTCGTCCGCCTCAAACTAACCCCGGAGGATTTCAGGGATATCCGCGAAATCCAACCCCTCCTCCTCACCAAAGACCGCCTCTGGCTTTACCAAACCCAACCCCGCGGCGAAGAGATCATCGACGGCATCCTCTGCTGGGTCCTCGAAGTCAAACCTCGCCAGCTCCTTGATGGCCAACGCCTCTTCGAGGGCCTCCTCTGGGCCGCCCAAACCGACTTCTCCGTCATCCGCTCGCAAGGCCGCGCCGTTCCCCAACTCCTCTCAAAAAAAGAAGAAAATCTTTTCCCCCTTTTCACCACCATCCGCCATCTGTATGCAGGTGGCTACTGGTTTCCCCACATCACTCTCGCCGACGATACCCTGCCCTTCCGGTCGGGCCCCCTCCGTCTCCGCATGAAACTAGAGTTCTCTAATTACCAGCGCTTCAACGCTGAATCCACCGTCCAGTTCGATACCTCTAAGCCATGACCGCCACCCCCGGGCTCTGCTCGAATTGTGCCCACCAACGCCGCATCCAAAGCGCCCGAGGAAGTCTTTTCATCCTCTGCGAAGCCGCCCTCGTGAATTCGCAGTACCCAAAATACCCCCACCTCCCCGTCTTGCGATGCGTCTCCTACTCACCGTCTGCTTCAAAGCCAGAACACTGTTCAGTTTGACAACGCCCCCCAGTTATTAGAGACTTAGGACGCCATGGGAGTTCAGGAACGCCGCGCTCGCGACAAAGAACTGTTGCGCCGAAAAATCATCGACGCCGCCGCCCAACTCATCGTCGCCAACGGCTACGAAGCCTTCTCACTCCGCCAAGTGGCCGACAAAATCGAGTACTCGGCCTCCTCTATTTATCTCTATTTCAAGAACAAAGAGGAGCTCCTTGAAGCCATCTGCGCCGAAACTTTCGAGGAGTTGATCGCCCGCATGGACCGCCTCGAAGCCCGCGACTTACCCCCGCTCGAATGCTTCGAGGAAGGCATCCGCGAATACATCAACTTCGGCCTCCAACACCCTCAGCACTACGAACTCGTTTTCTCCTGCCCCCCCGGTGAGAACGACGGCACCCCCCTGTCCCGCAGCAAAGGCCTCCACGCCTTCAGTACCCTCGTCCGCGCCTTCGAACGCTGTGCCGCAGCCGGAATCTTCCGCTCCTCGACCCCCCAACAAGATGTCATGGTCACCTGGATGGCCATGCACGGCATCACCACCATCCTCATCACCGACTACGGCAAGTGGGATCTCCCCTGGTCTCCCATGGGAGACCTCATCGAACACGGCGTCCGTATGGTCTCCCACGGATTAAGAAAATAGCCATTGACAATCTGATCGCAAGATTTATACTGAACACTGTTCAGTATATTTTTCACGATCATGAACCGTCTCGCCTGGAAAAATCTCCTTCACGACAAGGTTCGCCTCGCCGTTACCCTCACGGGCATCGTCTTCGCCCTCGTCCTCCTCTCCGTCCAATTCGGACTCTTCCTCGGCTTTCTCGACACTTCCGCCAACATCGTCGCCCATAACCAAGCCGACCTCTGGCTCACCGCCCCCGGCATCCCCCACGTCAACGGCGGTTCGCCCTTTCCCGAAAAGCGTCGTCTCAAGGCCCTCGCCATCCCCGGCGTCGCCCAAGCCACCAACTACACCGTCGGCTTCGTCAATTGGAAGCTCCCCGCCGGCTCCCAGGAATCCGTCCAAATCGTCGGCTTCGACCTCGATTCTGGCCTCGGTGCCCCCTGGAACGTCGTGGCCGGCTCGGTCGAAGCCCTCCGCGGTGAAGATACCATCCTCATCGACGACGTGTACAAGGACAAGCTCGGCGTCTCGCAAATCGGCGAATCCGTCGAAATTTCCGGCCGCCGCGCCCGCATCGTCGGCTTCACCCACGGCATCCGTAGCTTCACCACCGCCCCCTATATCTTCACTAACTTCAAGAACGCTCAGAACTACATGCGCCTGCCAGCCGACGAAACAGTATTCATTCTCGTAAAGGCCGCCCCCGGTGCCGACCTCGCCGCCATCAAGCAAGCCCTCGCCCGCGACATTCCCTCCGTCGATAGCTTCACGAACCAGGAGATGCTCGACAAAACCAGAACCTACTGGGTCTTCGGCACCGGCGCCGGTACCACCACTCTCATGGGCGCCGTCCTCGGCCTGCTCGTCGGCACCGTCATCGTCGCCCAAACCATCTACAGCGCCACCATCGACCACATCCGCGAATTCGGCACTTTGAGGGCGATGGGAGCCACTAACTCGACCATTTACCGCGTAATTCTTATCCAGGCGATGCTATCCGCCGTCATGGGCTACGCCATCGGTATATCCATTGGCCTGCTCATCTCGCACGGCAGCCTCGACGGGGCCGTACCCATCCTTTTGCCGTTGCCGATCGCGGCCGGCATCTTTGCGTTGACCGTCGCCATGTGCGCCGCGGCATCGCTCTTGTCCATTCGAAAAGCCACCACCATCGATCCTGCGATGGTCTTCCGGGGATAACTCCTATGCTTCCAATCATTCAAATTCAAAACCTCGTCAAGTCCTACGGCACCGGCAGTAACGCCGTCCATGCGCTCACCGGCGTCTCGCTCGAAGTCCACGCCGGCGAAGTCCTCGTCCTGATGGGGCCTTCCGGCTCCGGCAAAACCACCCTGCTCTCCATCATGGGCGGCATTCTCAGCGCCTCTAGCGGCAGCGTCCAAATCGCCGGCCGCGAAATTGTCGGGCTGCCGGAACGGCAACTCCCCGCCATCCGTCGCCAGAACTTCGGCTTCATCTTTCAAGGCTTCAACCTCTTCCCCGCCCTCACCGCCCAGGAAAACGTCGCCATCATGTGCAACCTCAAAGGCACGAGCGGCGGAGGCGCCAAGGATAAAGCCGCCAGCCTGCTCGCCCAAGTCGGTCTCGACAAGAAGCTCAACGCCTATCCCGCCGACCTCTCCGGCGGCCAAAAGCAACGCGTCGCCATCGCCCGCGCCCTCGCCGGCGACCCCGCCATCATCCTCGCCGACGAACCCACCGCCGCCCTCGATTCCACCTCCGGCCGCACCGTCCTCGAGATCCTCAGCGGCCTCGCCAAACAACACGGCCGCGCGGTCGTCATCGTCACCCATGACCCCCGCGTCCTCGACTATTGCGACCGCATCATCCACATCGAAGACGGCCGCGTTCTCCGTCAGGAAATTCAAACCGCCCAGGAGACCTTCGCATGAAACGAACCGCCCTCATCGTAGCGCTCTGCGCCGCCGCCGGAGCCATTCTCTATCTGAAGAACAAACCCAACGAACCCGCCATCGTCCAGGCCGCCACCGCCTCGCCGGCCACCCGCGTCGTCGCCGCCGGCCGCGTCGAACCCGTCTCCGAGGAAGTCCGCATCGGCACCGAACTCGACGGCAAACTCGCCTCCGTCCCCGTTGAAGAAGGCGACCGCGTCCGCCGCGGCCAAGTCATCGCCACCCTCTCGAACGGCGATTTCGCCGCCCGCGTCGCCCTCGCCGACTCGACCATCCAAGAACACGAAGCCGAACTCGAACGCCTCCGCAACGGTGCCCGCCCCCAGGAGCGCGCCGAAGCCGACGCCAACGTCGCCGAAGCCGGTGCCCAGCTCGACCATGCCCAACGCGAACTCGACCGCATGCGCGGTCTCCTTGCCAAGGGGGCCGTCTCCCGCACCGAAACCGACTCCGCCGAACGCGAGTTCAACGTCGCCCGCGCCCGCTCCACCGCCGTCCAGGAACGCTCGAGCCTCGTCAAAGCAGACTCCCGCCGGGAAGATATCCGCCGCGCCGAAGCCGAAGTCAGCCGCGCCCGCGCCCAGCGTCAGGAAGCCGAAGCGATGCTCGCGAAAACCATCATCCGTTCGCCCATCGACGGCGTCGTCCTCCGCAAACACCGCAAAACCGGCGAGAGCGTCTCGACTCAAAACGGCACCGCCATCCTCGTCCTCGGCGATGTCTCCCAACTCCGCGTCCGCCTCGATATCGACGAAACCGACGTCGCCAAAATCCGCGTCGGCCAGGTTGTACAAATGAAGGCGACCGCCTACGGCGATAAAATTTTCACCGGCAAAATCGCCCGCATCGGCCGCATCCTCGGCCGTAAGAATGTCCGCACGGACGAACCCACCGAGCGCGTCGACACGAAGATCCTCGAAACCCTCGTCGACCTCGACCCCGGCTCCGAACTCCCCCTCGGTCTCCGCGTCGACGCCTTCATCACCCTCTAGAAAGGACCAACATGAGAACCCTCGCCGTTCTGTCGCTATACGTGTGTCTCGGCCAAGCGGAGACCCTGACGCTCTCCCAGGCGCTCGACCAGGCCGCCGCCCAAAACCCCAACGTGCAAATGGCCCGCCTCCGCGTCCTCGAAGCCCGAGCCCTCGCCGCTGCCCGGCAATCCGAATACCTTCCCCAGGTCAACGTCTCGGTCTCCACCGCGTATCAGACCAACAACCTGCAAGGCCTCGGTCTCGCCTTCCCCGGCTTGAGCAGCCGCTTAGGGCCCTACAGGACCTTCAACGCCCGGCCTGTCGTATCCCAGACGATTCTCGACTTCAGCCTCCTCAGCTCCATCCGCGCTGGCCGTCTCCGCGAGAAGGCCGCCGAGAAGGATGTCGAGGCTCTCCGTGAGGACACCCAAGCCGCCGTCGTCGGAGCTTATCTTCAGGTGTTCCAAGCCCAGTCCCGCCTTACAGCCGCCCAAGCCCGGCTCCGCTCCGCTGATGCATTGCTCGCCCAAACAACTGACCTGGAGCAAGCCGGCCGAGCCAGCAAACTCGATCTAGCCCGCCAGCAGCAGCGCCGTGAAATCGAGCAACTATCCGTGATCGCCGCCCAGCAGGAGACCGATGCCCTTCTTCCCCAAATCGCCGAGTTGATCGGCCGGGCGACCTCCTCCGGCCTCGAACTAGCGCCCCCAACCCCCGCTCCTTTCACTGGTTCCGCCGCCTCGGCGGTAGCCGCCGCCCAGACCACCCGCCCCGACATCGCTGCGTTGAAAACCCGTGTCGTCGTCGCCGAGCAGGAACTAGCCCGGGTCCACCGCGAGCGCCTCCCGAAGGTGACCGGCCTGGGCGACTACGGCCTTCTAGGAGCCGGCCCCGACCGTTCGATCGGGACGTGGAACGTGGGAGCGGCGGTGACGATCCCTCTCTGGACCAGCGGACGCTTAGAGAACGAGGCCAAAGCCGCCGGGCATCGTTTAGCCCAAGCCAAACTCGAAATCGAGCGCCTCCAACTAGCCGTCCAACGCCAAGCAAGTCAAGCCTGGATCGACTATCAAGCCAGCCTGGCGGCAACGACGACGGCGACCCGCTCGGTCACCGCCGCCCAGCAAATTCTCGAACTGGCCCAACTCCGTTACCAATCCGGCCTGGCGACGACGATTGACACGGTCACCGCTCAAGCCAACGTAGCCGAAGCAGACGACGCCCTGATCCGGGCCCGTTATTTGGCCTTAATGGCTCAAGCCCGTCTGGCCGCGGCCTCCGGCGACGTCCGCTCTTTTTTACCGCGATGACCGCTATTTGCAGCCCAGGAAGCGGATGTAGTTCAAGCGCACCCCGTTCGAAGGCTGATATCCCGACCCATCAAACGTTTCCGTATAGCTGAAGGATTGCTGCCTGCACAGGTTTTCCCCCTCCATCTTGTAGAGCACGTATCCCCGGCGGTAGCGGCTGAGCGGAATTCCCAATCGATTTTTGCTGATGTGCCACGGGGCCTCGTCCATCACACTGCGCAGGAATTTCTTCGCCCCCGGGTGCCACTTTTCGAGTCCCTTCACCGCAAACGCTTCCAGCCGGGCGTCGCGCGCGCCGGAGGGGAAGGTCCACCGCGGTGCCAACCGCTCTTCTTCCTGGGTCAAGCGCGCCAGCGCTGCGTCCAGGCCCGGCTCTTGAAATCTCTCCTTGAGCTTGGCCCGGTTGAAGGTAGCTTCCTGTTCCACGGTCGTATCCGCCGGAACGAACCCTTCATGGGCTTCGATCCTGGCGATTAATTTGTCGATCTGTTCCACCGCGAAAGAGCGGTAAAAACCGAACGCGGCGGTGGCCGCGAAGAGGGTGAGGAGAAGACGCTTCATGCCTCTCTTCTCGTAAGACGGCGGCGAACCGTATCATTGGCGCACCGGAACGCCGCTGGATCTTCCTCACCATCCCCCACCGTGGCAGAGCGAACGTTCTTTGCAAGACAATCGAATCTTCGGTAGTGTTGAAAGGGAAAGAGGATAACTCGATGCAGTTCGACGAAACAATGGAACCTCCAGTTCGAAAGCATCTCAAGACCAGTTTCGGGATATTTGCCAAGTATGGACGAGTCCCATCCGCAGAAGAGATTGACGAGAAACCGCCGCGAGATGTTCCGAAACTTCGCCCAGGATCAGGATTCCATCCAAGGTGTGGTTGTAGATGGCTGATCTCGAACTGTCCCAATCCGACGCCGACGCACTTGTGGCGATGGAAAAGCACCGCAAGGATGATAGGGAACTGAATTTTCCGGCACCCGGCGACCGGCTGGTTATTCCGCTCGTCTCCCCCGACAAACGCGAATATTTCATTCTCGACGTGACCCGTTTTCGGATCAAGATGACAAAGGCAACCTATCAAAAACGGGCTCGGCAAGTGATAGTATTGATGCGGCTCGATATCGATGGCCCGCCGCACCGCAACCCGGACGGCGAAGAAATTCCGTGCCCGCATTTGCACATCTATCGGGAGGGCTATGGCGACAAGTGGGCGATTCCTGCCCCTGCTGATCGATACCAGGATCCGCTTAACCTGTTTCCCACCTTCGAGGCCTTCATGCAGCATTGCAATATTACGTTGCCCCCGAGCTTTAACTTGGGGCTATTCTAGATGGAAACCGTTGCCGATATCCAAAAACTGCTCGACGACTACATCGTATGGATGAAGGATAAAACGACCTTGCGTGAAGTCAGCGACTCATGGGTCGAAATCACGACACCCTATCTCGACCGGCACAACGACGCGCTGCAAATTTATGCCCGCCGCGAAAATGGGGGCTACATTCTCACGGATGATCGGTACACGATTCTCGATCTGGAGGCGTCCGGTTGCAGCCTCAACAAAGGCAAGCGCCAAGACCTTCTAAAAATGACGTTGAACGGCTTCGGCATCAAGCTCAACAACGAGGCACTAGAAATCCACGCGACCCCCGAAACCTTCCCGTTGCGCAAGCACAATCTGATACAGGCCATGCTGGCCGTGAACGATCTTTTTTACTTAGCGCAGCCGATGGTTGCCAGTCTGTTCTACGAAGACGTTGTCGAATGGCTGGAAGAAAATGACGTGCGTTACACTCCCAAGGCGAAATTTAGCGGTAGAAGCGGCTATGACCATCTTTTTGATTTCGTGATTCCAAAATCGCGTAAAAAGCCAGAACGCATTGTGCAGGCTATCAATAGGCCTACCCGCGACACGGCGGAATCGTTTATGCACAAATGGAGCGATACCCGCGAGGTTCGATCGCCCGATTCCAAGGCATACGCTTTCTTGAACGACCGCGAGCAAGATGTTCCGCCGAGCGTAATGGAAGCCTTCAGGAATTATGCCATCCAGCCAGTACCATGGAGCCTGCGGGCCGAGGTCGTCACTGAGCTTGCTGCGTAGCCCCGATTTGCTCCAACGTCTGTGCCCGGTTACGAACTATTTAGAATCAACATCTCAGCCGAAGCCGTGAGCCCCATCCCCCGCTTTTCAACGACCTTCCGCCCAAGAAGAAACACTGGGCCAGCTGCTTTTACTCGGGTAGGACCGCATTCTTTGGTTCACGAAGGAGAAAAACGACTGCAGCGTCGGCGATTGATACCATCAGTTCCGCTTCTGCGAACGTGATGTATCTCGTTTCGCTGATGTGCCTCGCTCGATCTGAAGAAAACGCCCATGCCTTATCCACCACTACGTCGAGTGGCGGAGGAAGAACGATTTGTTGCTTTTTCAGAATCTGGGGTAATGTCGCTCTCGAGTCGCCCGCAATGACCTTTGCCGTGTTCTCCAGCGCTGCCATCGCATGGTGAACGGCCCCAGAAAGATCGGGTGCAATACGTCTTAGGTCTGCATGTGCCTCATTCAACTCTCTTAAAGATGCCTCATGTCCATTCTGACGCAACAGTTCTGACGAGGAAAGGCGATCAATTGTTGAATCGTCAAGTTGCTTCTTCTGTAATTCTTCAAGACGTCGTCGCCCCTTCGGCAAGATCTTTATTTTGAAATCCCGAGAAGTGTCCCTGTTTCGACCTATTTCATAACGTTCGAAACTCATTCCCGAATAGTATTCCAATGCCACGAAATCGGCGTCTGCGAGTGCGCCTACTTCATCCGCTAAATGCGCAAGGCTATGACCGCTGGCCATGGCGGTCAAGTTGGTAAGTCTCCATACATCGCTCGGACTGGGGGATTGACTCGCGTGGGTAAGTAAATCGATTTCTAAGAGTTCTGAAGGCGTCATGAGGATCCTATTGTCTCAAGCAAGGGAATCTTGCCGAAGCCACTCGAAGCCCCGTGCCCGTGGAAAGCGTCCCCCTCCCGCCGAATCCCCACCCATTTCCTGATAAAGTCATACCCAGCAGCCCATGCGCACCTCCCTCTCTCTCCTCCTCCTACCCTCCCTCCTCCTCGCCCAACAAAACTGGCGTTCCTGGTCCGGCTCCAACGACGGCAACCGCTTCTCCCCCCTCACCCAAGTCAACAAAGCCAACGTCAAACAGCTCAAAGTCGCCTGGGAGTACAAATCCGGCGACGCCGACGCCCGCGGCCGCACCGCCATCCAGTGCACCCCCATCATCGTCGACGGCGTCCTCTACGCCACCACCCCCACCCTCGACGCCATCGCTCTCGACGCCGCCACCGGCAAAGAACTCTGGCGCTTTGCCCCACCCCCATCCCGCCTCCGCGGCGTCAACCGCGGCGTCATGTACTGGGAAGAAAAAGGCGAAAAACGCATCTTCTACGCCGCCGCTGCCCAGCTCTTCGCCCTCGACGCCAAAACCGGCAAAGCCATCCCCTCCTTCGCTGCCAACGGCCGCCTCGACCTCTCCAAAGACCTCGACCGCGACCCGCCCGGAGCCTTCAACGGAGCCACCTCCCCCGGCGTCATTTACAAGGACCTTCTCATCATCGGCTCCAGCGTCGGCGAAGGCCCCCGCATGGCCGCCCCCGGCCACATCCGCGCCTACGACGTCCGCACCGGCAAACGCCGCTGGATCTTCCACACGATCCCCCACCCCGGCGAGTTCGGCTACGAAACCTGGCCCAAAGACGCCTGGAAAACCTCCGGCGGAACCAACAACTGGGGCGGCATGAGCCTCGATGAAACCAAAGGCATCGTCTACGTCTCCCTCGGCTCCCCGTCCTTCGACTACTACGGTGCCGACCGCGTCGGCGACAACCTCTTCGGCAACTCCATCGTCGCCCTCAACGCCAACACCGGCCAGCGCATCTGGCACTACCAAACCGTCCATCACGACATCTGGGACATGGACCTCCCCGTCAACGCCAACCTCATCCAATGGCGCGGCAAACCCGCCGTCGCCCAGATCACGAAGCAAGGCTACGTCTTCGTCCTCGACCGCGAAACCGGCCAGCCGCTCCTCCCCGTCGAAGAGCGCCCCTTCCCCGCCTCCACCATCCCCGGCGAGGTCACCGCCAAAACCCAGCCCATCCCCGTAAAGCCTCCGCCCTTCTCCCCCCAACGCTTCGAGCCCAGCGACATCACCCCCGAAGTAAAGGCCCATTTCACGGAAATGTCGAAGGATTGGATCAACCAAGGCATGTACATCCCCGCCAGCCGGCAGGGAACCGTCATGCTCCCCGGCACCGTCGGCGGAGGCCTCTGGGGCGGTGCCGCCGCCGATCCCGCCAAGGGCATCCTCTACGTCAACTCCCAAAATCTTCCGTCCATCATGCAGATCGTCGACGCGCCCGCCGGTTCGCCGTATCCCTATCAAATCGGCGGCTACCGCAAGCTCCGCGACGAAAAAGGCAACCCCGCGGTCAAACCGCCCTGGGGCCAACTCACCGCCATTGACCTCAACAAAGGCGAGTTCCTCTGGCAAAAGGTGCTCGGCAAAAACGACACGACCGAAAAGGAGGTCGGCACCGAAAACTTCGGCGGGCCGATTCTCACCGCCGGCGGACTCCTCTTCATCGGCGCCACCCGCGACGAGATGTTCCGCGCCTTTGACGCCTCCACGGGAGCCATTCTCTGGGAGACCAAACTCCCCGCCGGCGGCTACGCCACGCCCGCCACTTACTCGTTGAACGGCAAGCAGTACATCGTCATCGCCTGCGGCGGCGGTGCTCGACTAACCACTAAGTCAGGAGACTCTTACGTTGCGTTTGCTCTGCCTTAGCCTCCTCGCCCTGGCCCTTTTGACGGGAGCCGATCAGCCCATCCCTTACAGCCACAAAACCCATTTAAAAATGGGGCTAAAGTGCGCCGAGTGCCACACCATGCCGGGCAAGGGCGAACTGGCCACTTACCCCGCCGAGTCCAAGTGCATGACGTGTCACGTGGCGGTGAAGAAGGAGAGTGCGCACATCCAACTCCTCGCCGAATACGCCCGCAAGAAGGCACCTGTCCCTTGGGTCCAGGTCTACAAATTGCCCGAATTCGTCTGGTTTTCCCACAAAATTCACGCCGTCGCCGACTGCGCCCGCTGCCACGGCCCGGTCGCCGAGCGCGAAGTTATCACCAAAGAAAAACCCATCACGATGGTCGCCTGCATGGCCTGCCACGACGAACACAAGGCCTCTAACGAGTGCAACCTCTGCCACAACCCCGCTTAGCCGCGTCGTTCCTCACCGCACCCAAATGGTCACCGGCGGATCGAACCGACTCATCGGCGAGAAGCTGCCTCCGCCGATTGGCCCATACCAAACGTGGACGGCGCCCCTGCTCGTCAAATTGGGGGGAATTCTCACGTTAAGCTGTACTAAGCCATACACGCTGCCTGGGGCGTCCCCGGCGTAAAGTACCTCCGCTTCACTCGGTGCTCCAAAGAGGTTTCGAAAGAAGATCTGCGCCTTCGCTTTCAGCTCCCCACCCGCCTGAGTCGCAATGGCACCGGTCCGCGGAAGAACTATCGGCTCTCCGTTCCCTGTCATGTACATAACGACGATGGAACCCACTTTGGCCGGATTGTTCTCACTGTTTAGTGTTCCGTCCTCGTTCAAGGCTGCCGCCGGTCCACGTCCGCTCCCGTCGATCGTGAAGATCGCCGGGTTGGCAGAGTGCAGAAACCGGGAAACCTTGCCGACCAGCACCCGATCTTGAAAGATTTCCATCTCAACCAACCTCGACGACCCATAGATTTCAAATGGAAATATCGCGTTGATCTGGTTGAGCGAAGTATAGAGGATCGAGCAGGGACTGCCTTCCACCCTGATCTCCGTTCCCGCCAGAAAATTATTGGGGCCCCGACCCGTCGCTGGAAGAAACGATCCTATACTCGGGCCCTTGACCGTGAAGATCATGCCCGTAGCAAAGTCCCCCTGAACGCCAGAAGCCGCATTAGCAACACATCGAACGCCCCGAAACGGCGGATCATCAAGAGTCCGCCGGTAGAACACCCCGTTGCTCGCCAAGGGATCATACAGGTAGAAAACTCCGCCCGAGTTGGGAACGAACAGACTGGAAGTAAAGCTACTATACAGAATCTTGCCCCCATCGGCCGAGAGTCGAGTCATAAATTCCCCACCTCCGTTCGAAATGGCACACGGGTCCACGGCGTCCGCTGTTATCGGATATAGCGGACTCGAAGAGCTACCATACAGCAACATCGAGCCATCGCTGAGCACATCGATACCGCCCAAGCTTGGGTAAACATCTACACTTGGGCCAAAAGTACGAGAGAGCAGCAGACTCGAACCATCAGCCGCTAGCCGGGAAACAAAAAAGCGGCCAGGCGTAGCACCGGGCTCTCTCGCCGTGGTCGGATAGTCATCAGATCGAGTGATACCCGCGAGGTAAGTACTCCCGTCGGATGCAAAATACGGTATGCCTGCGCCCTCGCCTTTCGATCCGCCCCACATCGCGGAATAGATGAGTCGCGTTCCAGATCGATGTAACTTGGTAACGAAAACGGCATCCTCGCCCTTCACGTCATTGTAGGCATTCGGCGTTGTCGGGTACCTTTCGGGCATCGGTACGGCAGCTCCGGCGCTCGCCGTCGATCCTACCAGAACGATGTCCCCCTCGCGATCAATATGGAGAGCTCTGGCTGAATCGCCACCCCTTCCGCCCCATATCGCACACCATCGCAAAATCGAAAGTTGCGGATCGATTTTCAGCACGAAAAGGTCCGGCCCCGTCGGCATGGCACTTACGACAGACTGGTAGGCCCCAGGCGTGGCGGCAAGCAATCTTGAATTTGACTTTGTCGACCCGGCCACCACGACGTCTCCATTTGCGTCTACCCCGATCTGGCCCGCCAAGCCACCCGGGATGCGCGATGCGGCCAGCAATCGGGAACCGTCCGCGTTGAAAGAGACGATAAATCCTCCCGCCCCGTCGTCGTCCGCCTCCTTCCCCCAAGCTGACGGCGTCACAGGGAAATCACCCCCAATTGCATAGCCAGTGACGTATATCGTTCCCGCCGGGGAAAGCGCCAACGAGGAAATCCGACTGTAGCTGCTGAGAATAGTGGAGAAAATTACCCTCGTGCCCGTCGGATCCAACTTCACCACGAAGGCTCGATCACAGTAGAACCTTGCTGGCCCTGTGACCGAACAAACTCTCGGACTCCCTTGGCCTGGGGGTTGAAACGAGTTGGGAGTAGTCGGAAAGGTCGGACTCGTCGTAGTTCCTGCGAAATAGAGGAATCCATCTTGATCGACTGCCCTAATGGCTCTGGATACCGATAGACCTGCCGAATCGGCTCTAATAACCGCAGTGCCCGATATCTGGCCAAACGACCAAGGCCGTCCAACGACAAAAATCCATACCAGGACAGCAAGACGTGCTTTGGACATAAAACTCCACCTCCAACCTATTGCAGGCTAGCTTGAGAAGGACGGGGTCGCCCCGTCGGGATCAATTCCACTGTGTGCTTCCCGGAAGCGCGTTCCGACTCGGACCAAGTCTCAGCCCGGGAGCCGACACCGGGAGTAATTAGCCCAGTGGTGCTCTTCGTATCGAAGAGATCGGAATAGTAGACTGGCCACAGTTTCGCGGTGGCAGGGTAAACGACGACGAAATTCACCTCACCGTCCACCTGCCTTACTGCGCGGGCTGAATGGAATTCACCAGAAGCCTGAAGCAGCCCTACTTTTAAAGGTCGCTGAATGGGATCATCAACACGCAGGTTCTTCAACAGCCGCGCAGGGTCTTTTACCGCGAGTTCTGCAATCACCCCGCGTTCGACGGTAAAACTGGCTGCGAATCCCTTTTGCGGACCCTTGGGCAGATTTAGGCTGAGAGGCTGGCCCCACTGGCAGGGGCTCAAGTACGGCTCCGGAGGGCTCAAACATACGGCTAGAAAGCCAGATGGGAGCTCTGAAAATCTGGCCACCCCATTCTGGTCACTGGTCGCCACAAATCGCTCCTGAACGTCAAATGTCTTCCGACGACCCACATACCGGGGAGTCGTCGACCGCACCATGCGAGAAAGCAAAACCGTCACGCCCGGAACTCCCCGGCCATCCGGTGCCTTAACCGTGATCGATGTGTCGAACAACGGAGATGGCGCGGTCTCAACTGGCTTCGGTGGACCCTTCGGCGGAACCGTTAGCTCCGGCGGAGGGGCCTTCGGGGGAAATGGCGGAAACGGGCCTGGAGAAAATGGAGCCGGTTGCCCTAGTGCCGATCCAATCCAGACGAATGCGATAAAAAAGTATCGTCGAGTCATAGAGTAATTACCTCGGCTAAGGAGTCGAAAGAAAATACGTCGTTAAGGGGTGAGGGAGTTGGTAGCAAGTTTTCGTTCCCGGCGCGACATTAATTGGGTCAACCCAGGGCCGGAAAATCACGCCACTCGCACCCGACGGAAGTTTGTGGTTCACCAGTGTGCTCGCGTTAAACCCAGCGATAGTTCCCGCTGGTGCAGCTAAGGGAGACTCGTCACAGTTCCCCCCGTACAATAGCGGATTGTTCGATGCATACAATGGAATTTCCCCGTTCATGTACAGGGCCTTGCACAAAGGGAGGTTAGGTGTTCCTGCGGGGTTGCGCAACCCGAAAGGGCAGTAAGAATTCATGAGGGACTTTACATTGGTAAGAGTCACCTGCCCTTCCAATGCCGCTTGGGCCTGGGTTTGGTAGGTAAGAGCAGCACCATCTCCAAATGACAAGCTCGCGCCCAGATGAAGGTCGACAATTGAGGGAGCCGACATCGCGGGGCCAGGAAAAGTTGGATTGGCCGATATCTGTCCACCGCACTTTAACCCAGTGCTCTGGCTAAAGTCCGGACCGCTTGGTAGCCCGAATCTGCCACCACCAATCGCAGAAATCAGGGCCGAAAAGTGGATGAGGCGAGCGGAGTCTCCATATGGAGTTACACAATCGTAGCCCCCTTGGTTCGGGCCATCAGGAATCGACGAAACCGTCACCCTACTTGGGTCAAAGTAGTTGTCAACCATTATCTTCCGGAGTGTCTCTAAGACAGGCGTATACGTTAAGGGCTGGTTTGTATATGGATCAACTCCACCGTTCATGTTGTCAACCAGGAGCCTCCCTTGAATGTCATACTGCCCGAGAAACTGTTCGTTGGCCATGTCGAACTCTTCGATGTCTAGCACGCCACCAGGGTTATTGCGCGCCGACTGAATCACGAATCGATAAACTTCGAATAGCTTATCCCAACCCACAAAATTTCTCCCGTTACTGGGCGCACATCCGTACGCAAACTGGCCGGCCGGAGCATAGTAAGGGATACCGTCCTCTGTGTAAGGGAACGGAGACATCGGATACCACCTCACCATCGGCCAAGTAGATTGACCTTGAGCCAGCGTCGCCTGGCAACCAGTCGGCCCCCCGGGCAGCGTCTCAACCCCTTCGTCGTCATCCCATCCAGGCATCGCGGGCGTCGGCGTGATACGTCGAATTCCGGCAGCATACATGTCGGCGTAAAAATTCTTGAAGTTTGTCGCCCAAGGTGATACCGGGTTAAACGAGACGGCCACATTCTTCCCGCAACCCGAAAACGCTTTACTCCCTGCGGAGCCGCACACCGCAAACTGAAAGCGCAACCCAGTAATGCCGCTACTCGCATAGCCTGCGAATGCAGCCTGATAACAAACACGCACCGACACCAAGTGGGAACACGTCGGAACGTAGCGTTCAGTTACGTCACTCTCACACAATCCGGCGTTCCGGCAGTTGATAACCTGAGAACTGTAATAATCCAAAGGCATCGGCCCAAGATTCGCCTCGAGTTTGGAGGAACCCGCGATAGCTGGAAATGAAACAGCAACTCCCGGATCCGGCTGCGTCGTCGGGCCAAGGGGCCGCCAGCCGCTGTTCTAAGTTATCGGGACGTTGTACGCCGCCCCGAACACCATTTTCGAGGCGGCGAAGCCAGACGCCAGTCCTGCGTTAAAGGTAACTTTGATGCGATCACTGCCTCGTTCCACCGACGATCCCGTTGCGGATAATGTGCATTGGGAATTGTTGACGCTCGCTCCCGTGCTAGGAACAGAAAATCCCATCCAATTGCCTTCCGGACCTGTATTGTCCGCCAAGAGCATCAGGTTGTACTCATTGGCGAAAACCATCCAGCAAGCGTTGGCTCCATTGAAATCGGTGTTGACCAGCAAACTTAGACGCCAAGGAAGGTTGACGTTTGTGGGATTCAGCCCATAAATCTCGGCAACAAACGGACCCGCGCTGTTTGCACCAGACAACAGGCGAACCTTAGGAAAGCTGTTGTCCGTACCGGAAACTTTCCAAGCCCCTCGGGTTTTCCAGCCTGTGTTGAGAACCCCGCCTATATCTCGAGCAGCGATATAAATCGCTCGATCCCCGCCAAAAGCGGGCTTGAACTCGATATTCAGGCGAAGCTCCAACTCCTTGCCTCCCGTTTCTTGGTGGGGAAACGGGTACGGATTCGTGAATAAAATGGGATCTCGAATAGTGAACTTCGAACCCGATTCATAGATGATACATTGACTATTCTCGATCTTGGCACCCACAATCCCCGATCCGAGAGTCATTGCGGCGCTTGCTGTCACGCCATCATCTT
>JBBRIO010000039.1:0-16870 GCA_038220855.1 Bryobacterales bacterium
GGTTTGTTTTTCTTTTTTTGTTTTTTTCTGTGTTTTTTTTTTTTTTTGGCGTTTTTGGTCTTGGGTTTTTTGTTTCTGTTTGTTTCGGGTGGGGGGGTGGGGGGGGGCTTTTATTTCAATTTAATCGAGGATCTTAAAACCGTTTATTAACATACTTTTTCTTTTATTTAATTCTTTTATATGATAGGCTGTTAGAACTAAAACCTCTACCTAAAAGAGGTTAAGCGGAAGAATGGAACAAGGAGTCGTACGATGAATCGGTTGCTACCTGTGGGCGTAAAGACGATTGCTGGGTCGACGTATACGGCGGTTTTGCTGGGTCAATTCAGCACCTCCGGGGACGGTGATGGCTGGCGCTATCTAATCATTAAGGCCACCACTACTGGTGGAAATACCCAGTATGGATACTATGATTGTTTTGGTAAATCAAACCTTGATTTAGCCTGGGCGAACCCTAACGCGTTGTCGTTTAGTGGTCCGTCTTACAGTGTTGATGCGGAGTTGGGGGAATTGCTCGTCGTCGGGTCGAGCGGGGGCGCGGCGGTTACGAACTACGCGCTGGAGTCGGGGGGGAAGTTGGGGGCGGTGGAGGGGAATACAGCGACCGTGGCGGCGAATACGGGGACGATCGCAACGAATACGGCGACGACGGCGACCAGTACGGGCGCCACAGCTACCAGTGCGGCGCTGGTGGCGACCAACACAGGCACAATTGCTGGCAATACCGGGACCACGGCGACGAGTGTTGGGCTTGTAGCGACGAATACGGGTGCGACGGCGACGAGTGCAGCGCTGGTGGCGACCAACACAGGAACCGTAGCGACGAATACGGGGACGATCGCGACGAATACGGCAACTACGGTGACCAACACGGGCACAATTGCGACCAACACCGCGACGACGGCGACGAGCGTTGGGCTGGTCGCTACCAATACGGGCGCGACTGCAACCAGTGCGGCGTCGACTGCGACGAACACCGGGACGATCGCGACCAACACGGGCACGACGGCGACCAGTGCTGCACTGGTGGCGACAAATACGGCGCGGATTCCAGCGCAGGGCGTTGCGAGTCCGGCCAATTCGCTACCGGTCGTATTTTGTTCCGACGTGACGGCGACCGGCCCGGCGTCACAGACGGCGAGCAACAACATTCTGACATCGGACGGTTCGGCGACTTCGTGCGAGCAATATAACGGGGTGCTGCTGCAGGTGCAGAGCACGGCCGGGATTTCGGCCGGCGCGGTCGCCTTTGAACAGTCAGCGGACGGGACAAACTGGGCGGCGTTGCAGGTTTTCGACGTCGTGACGCAGAACGCGAACCCGATTACAACGCTCGCAATAGCGGCCAATACGGTTCGGCTGTTTGCGGCGAGTTTGTTTTGCCGATTCATTCGAGTCCGGATTTCGACCACCGTGGTGGGCGGTTCGATTCAGGGGATGGCGGTGTTTTCGCAGAACAGTCCGCTTCCGCTAACGCGGAACGTGCAGCAGGCGACGGCGTCGCAGTTGAACGCTACGGTGGTGGGGTCGGGCAACTTTACGGTGGTGGGCCCGGGGGCGCATTCGGCGGCTTCGTCGGGCAACCCGGTACGAGTGGCGGGGCGGGTGAATACGGCGGTAGACACGACGCTCGTGGCGGGTGACACGGCTGACCTGTTTGTCTCGTCGAGCGGCCAACTGGTGCAGAAGCCTTATGCGAGTGCCGAACTGGACTGGCAGTACACAGGCGTTCTGACGACGGCGACGGCGCAGGCGGTGCGGGCGGCAGGAGCGGCGGGGGTTCGCAACTACGTGACCGGCTTGCAGTATCAGAACACGAATGCGACCACGACGACGGTATTGGTGTTGGATGGAGCGACGTTGATAGCGCAGTACAACGCTCCGGCCAATATGGCGGTCCCGGCGGTGATCGGGTTTGCGACGCCGTTGCGGGGGACGGCGGCGACGGCGCTAAACGTGAACTGCGGGACGGCAGCGGCCAGCCTGCAAGTGAACGTGCAGGGTTACCAGTCCCTTTAAGGGAGCGGGTGGGAGGGCGGTTGGCCGCCTTCCCACCCGTTGTGCTACGCTGCCTCGCATGAGATGGATCCTGGCGATGGGCGGCGTGATTTTATTGGGCGCGGTGGCTTTGACGGTGCGTCCGGGGAAGCTGGCCGATGGCCGGTACCTGCTCCCGACGGGGCAAATCGTGGAGCCGGCGGGAACCGCAATTGAAGTGAACGATCGGCCGCTGGGGCTGACGCTGAGCCCGGACGGCACGCGATTGGCGGTGGTGACCGGTTCGAACTTTGCGCCGCGGGCGTTGCATTTGGTGGATGTGGCGGGCAAGCGAGTGGCACAGACGATCGCCTTGGGGGACAGCTTTGTCGGGGTCGCCTTTTCGGGCGACGGAGAGCGGCTGTTTGTGGGCGGCGGGCAGGATCAGGAGTTGAAGCTGTTTCGACGGAGCGGGGAGCAGTTTGTCGCCGACGGCGTCGTGAAGATGGACGGGGCGCCGAGCGGCCTGGCGGTGATGGGGGAGACGGTGCTGGTGGCCTTGAACCAGAAGCATGAACTGGGCATAGTGGATTTAGTGAGCCGGAAGGTGGAACGGGTGGCGGTGGGGAGCTATCCGTATACGGTGGTAGTGAGCGGGGGGAAGGCTTACGTTTCCAACTGGGGCGGGCGGCGGCCGGGGGCGGGCGACCAGACGGACGGGGTGTTTCCGGTGGTGGTGGACCCGCGGACGGGGATCCCGAAATCGGGGACCGTTTCGGTGGTCGATGTCGCGAATCGAAGAGTCGAGAAAGAGATTGAAACCGGGCTCCATCCGAGCGCGCTGGCGTTGCGTGGAGATCGGCTGTATGTGGCTAACGCCAATAGCGATTCGGTCTCGGTGATCGATACGACCGTCGACCGGGTGGTCGCGACTTTGGCGGCGGGGATTACGCGCAAGGCACCGGTGGGCAGCGCGCCAAACGCGTTGGCGGTGAGCCGGGACGGCAAGACGCTTTATGTGGCGAACGGGGCCGACAACGCGGTGGCGATTATTGACACGGCCAGCGGGAAGACGCGGGGATTTGTGCCGACGGGGTGGTATCCGACGGCGGTAGTTTTGTCGGCCGATGAGAAGGCGATTCTGGTGGCGAGCGGGTACGGGGTGGGTTCGTTGCCGCCTTCGTATAAGAACCGCAAAGGACTGATCACGGTGGTGGAGCAGCCGACCGAGCGACAGTTAGCGGAGTGGACTAAGGCGGTGCGGCAGAACGACGCGGGAGAGTTGCATCGGGGCATGAAGGGCAAGATCGCACCGGTGAAGCACGTGTTTTATGTGATCAAAGAGAACCGGACATACGACCAGATTTTCGGCGATCTGCCCCAAGGGAATGGCGATATGAAGCTGGTGCAGTTTGGCCGGGAGGTGACGCCGAACCATCATAAATTGGCCGAGGAGTATGTGCTGCTCGACAACTTCTATACGCCGGCCGATCAGTCGGCGCTGGGGCACCGGTGGTGTACGCAGGGGTACGCCAGCGACTGGGTGCACAAGTATGGGAACGGGCGAAACGATCAGAACCCGATGCTGTTTGCACCGAACGATTTTCTGTGGGATGCGGCGAAGGCGCATGGGGTGACGGTGCGGAGCTATGGGGAGCGGGGGCTAAATACGATTGTGCCGGCGAAGGCGAGTTGGGCGGATGTCTACGGGGATTGGAAGAATGGGACGACGAAGGTGAAGATCACGCCGCGGGCGCAGATTGTGGGCTTGCGGGATGTGTTTTCGCCGAACGTGCCGGCGTATGGATTGACGGTGCCGGACCAGGTGCGGGTGGACCAGTTTCTAGGCGAGTTTCGAGAGTTTGAAAAGAACGGTAAACTGCCTCGGCTGAACGTGATTCTGCTGCCGCAGGACCATACGAGCGGAACGTCGCCGGGCTTCCCGACGCCGCGGGCGATGGTGGCGGATAACGACTTGGCGCTGGGGCGTTTGGTGGAGGCGATATCGAAGAGCCGGTACTGGAAGGATTCGGTGATTTTTGTCACCGAGGACGACGCCCAGAGCGGCCTGGACCACGTGGACGGGCATCGGACCATCGGGATGGTGATTGGGCCGTGGGTGAAGCGGAAAGGGGTGGATTCGACCTTTTACACGACGATCCACATGTACCGGACGATTCAACATTTGCTGGGCCTGCCGCCGCAGAACCAGTTCGATTTGGCGGCGGAGCCGATGTTTCCGGTGTTTACTGGAAAGGCGGATTTGACGCCGTATGTCGCCGAGAAGAACCGGATTCCATTGGACGAAATGAACCCGCCTTTGAAGGGGTTGCAGGGGGAAGAGAAGGAGATGGCGGAGGCGTCATTGCGGATGGATTTCAGCGAGCCCGACGAAGCGCCGGCGGAGTTGCTGGACCGGGTGATTTGGCATTCGGTGAAGGGCTGGGGGACGCCGTATCCACGGGCGAGAAAAGCGCCAGGCAATCCGGCACAATAGGGGGATGATTTTGATTTTGGCAGCGGCGAGTTTGTTGGTTACCCCGGAGTGGTTGCAAGAAGAGCGGAAGAAGGGCGATGTCGTGATTCTTCATGCGGGCTCGGCCAAGGACTACGCCGAGGGGCATGTGGCCGGGGCGCGGCTCGTAACTCTCGTGGATGTATCGAAGCCGGAATCAAAATTGCGATTAGAGATGCCATCGGCGGAACTCATACGGGAACGGATGATGCAGTGGGGTATTGGGGACAAGACGCGGGTCGTGGTCTACGCCGGGAACGCCTCGGTGCAGACAGCGACGCGAGTTTGGTTTACCTTCGAGTACTGGAGTTTGTCCGCGTCGTTGCTCGACGGCGGGTTGGCTGGATGGAAGGCGGCGGGGATGCCGGTGACAACGGACGTGCCGACGGTGACCGCGGCGAATGCGTTAACGGTGAAGGCACGACCGGAGCTGATCGTGGATTCGGCTTGGGTCAAGGACCATCTTGCCGATAAGCAGGTAAAGATTTTGGACGCGCGGCTGCCCGAATTTTACTCCGGCCAGGATGCGGGAAACATGCCACGGGCGGGGCATATTCAAGGGGCGATGAGTGTTCCCTACCCTACCCTGCTCACCGAGGGGAAGGCCTTTTTGCCGGTGGCGACGCTGACCGAGAAGCTGGGCGAAGCGGGGATTCTCGTGACCTATTGCCACATCGGGATGCAGGCCACGGTTCCGTATTTCGCCGCGCGTTTGGCGGGCCGTGAAGTGAAACTCTACGACGGTTCGTTTGAGGAGTGGAGCGCGAAGCCCGAACTGCCGATCAACTAGAAACTAAAGCGAAGGCCGACTTGCGCGAGGCGCGGGATCCCCGGTAAGAGACCGCGGCTGCGGTCGACGATGGTGAGCCGGTCGGTCAGGTTTTTCACCGTGAAAAAGACGGTCGCCCGCCGCACCGGCACGTTGAGCGAAGCGTTCCACAACGCGTTACCAGGGAGGAGCCCGCGTTGGCCGTCGGGCGAACCGGCGACGGTGTTGAGATCGTCGGCGAATTGACGACCGGTGTAGACGTTTTCGAGAATCACGTTGACGCCCTTGACGTGGGTGTAGCTGAGGCTGGAGGTCAGCAAGTTTCTGGGGGCATAGGGGAGCCGGTTGCCCGTGATGCGGACGGCGGTGAAGCCGGGGATGTTGCTGAAGCGATCGCTACTGAACCGAGCCGTCGGGAGGGCCGTCCAAGCAGTGCGCAAGGTGACCGCGTGCTGGCGGGGGAGAAAGCGAGCGAGTTGCCACGCGGCGGAGAGCTCAGTGCCTTGGTGCAGCGTGGAACCGGCGTTCGTGAGCGTGGCCCCAAGGCCGCCGGCGACACTGGCGGGGATGATCTGGTTTTCGAAATCCATCCGGAAAAAGGTGGCTTCGGCGCGGAGATCGCCGGGGAGGTTGACGCGCGCGCCGGCCTCGTAATTCCAACTGAGTTCGGAGGCAAGATCAACGGTGGCCCCAGTGTTGTTGGAGATGATGTCTTCGACGCGGGGCGGTGCGAAGCCGCGGTGGAGGCCAGAGAAGAGGGTGATGCGGCCGCCCAGGGTGTAGGCGGCTCCGAAGCCGGGGATCCATTGATTCAGGCGGGTTTCGCCGCGGGCGCTGTTCAGATAATTCGTCCGGCGGAAGTTGACGGATTCAAAACGAAGGCCCGCCGTGATGGCCAGGTTGCCGAGTACAAAGCGATCCTGAACGAAGAACGAGGCGGCATTGGCGCGGCGATCGTTGTTTTCTACGATGACGCCGTCGCGGGAGACCGGCAGCGGTCCGTTCTTCTGGAAGCGTTCTTGAATTTCGGCGTGATAGCGGAATCCGAGGTCGAGTTCCTGGCGGGAGCGGCCAACTTTCACGATCGTCTTTAGCTTCGGATCGACTCCCCACGTTTGGTAGTAACGGAGGCGGCCTTCGTTGCCGCAGGTGGTGAGTAGATTGACCATGCCGCCGCAAGCCGGGTCGGCGCTATCGTTGGGCCGTTGGTTCGAGTTACTGGACTGCCGCCACCAATCGCGGAGGAAGGCCGAAGCGTAGCCGTTCGTGGACAGAATCACATTGTCGGAAAGGGCCAGGGTATGGGTGATGGCGCCGGCGTAACGATTGGAATTGAAGAAGTCGTTCCGGAAGACGTTGCCCCGCGGATTGGCGTCGAATTCGGCTTGGCGGAGGCCGGTATAGGTGATGTTCGAATCTTCCGCGTAGGAGTTGAAGCGCAGGCCTACAGTCTGCCGGTTCGAGAGGCTGGTCAGCGTTTTGGCGTTGAGATCCGTTATGCCGTGGCGCACATTTTCCCGCGAGCCTTCGCCCTGTTTGCGGAGGATGTCGAGGAGCCAGCCAGTGTTTTTGACCGTGGCTCCGTAGCGGACGTGGGCGTTGAGATAGTCGCGATTGCCCCCGACGAGGGTGACAGAACCACCGCGTTTAGCGGGAATCGCCGGGGTGACGTAGTTGATCACGCCACCGACGGTCATGGGTCCGAAGACGATCTGCTCGCCGCCCTTGATGACTTCGATCGAATCGAAACGCTCGACCGGCGGGTGGTAGTAGGACGCGTTGTCACCGTAGGGGGCGTAAGAAAGCGGCAGACCGTCTTCGAGAAGGAGGACTTTGGTGGACCGGGTCGGCGACAGGCCGCGGATGCCAATGTTGGGTCGCAGACCGAAGGCGTCTTCGCCGCGAGCGTGGACGCCGGCGACTTTCCGAAGCGCCTCCTCGGTGGTCATGACATTGCTTTCGCGCAAGACTTCGGCGGTGAGAACTTCGGCCGATCCGGGAAGACGCTGGAGGTCGGCCCCGGAGGCGAGGACCAGTCCGCCGGAAACGCGCAGAGTTTCGGCCAAAGGAGCGACGGATAAGGTGACAACCAGTTGCAGCGCATTGGGCGAGACGGCGAAGACGGATTCGGACGGAGAGAAGCCATGAGCGGAGACGGTGACGCGGTATTCGCCGGCGCGGGGCAGACGGAGTTCATAGCGGCCGGAGGCGTCTGTTTGCGAGGAGTATTCAATTTTTTCCCCTATTTCAATGGCTTTCACGGAAGCGGCAGCGATCGAAGAGGGGGAGGAATCCTGCACGAGCCCGCGGAGCGCCACAGAATTCTGGGCCAAAAGGGCGGGAGCGAAAATGGCCACGACGATAGCCACATGCAAGTGATTTGCGAACATGATCTGACAATAACACAGTCGGACCAAATTGGTCTACATTCGATCGAGAGATACTGGCGGGATGTGGATGGCGAGGATTTGGGCAGGATTGTGGGCAGCTGTTGGCTATGCGCAGGTGGCCGAGCCGGTGTTCGTGGCCGAGGGCCAGGGGCTGTATGCGCTGCGGTGTGAAACGCCGGGGGCGGTGATTCGGTACACGCTGGGCGGGGCGGATCCGGGCAAAGACGCGGGCCAGTATCTGGCTGCAATCCGGGTGCCGGAGGGGCGAGTGGTTAAGGCCAGAGCGTTCTCCGCCGATGTCCGGTCGCAGAGCGGGATCGCGATGCTGGCGGGGGACGACGCGGCGACCAAGGGGGTTGCCGAGACGCTTATCGAGGTGACGCAGAACCGGGATTGGAAGAACTATGACTGGACGAAACGTCATGCCGCTGTGCAGACCGCGATCCAGGAGACGAAGCCGGAATTGATCTTCGTAGGCGATTCGATCACGCACTTTTTCGGGGGGGAGCCGACCGACGCGGTGCAGCGGGGCTCGGCGGTGTGGGAGCAGTATTACGGTAAGCGGAAAGTGGTGAATCTGGGTTATGGGTGGGACCGAACGGAGAACGTTCTCTGGCGGCTGCGCCACGGCGAGTTGGACGGAGCGGCGGCGAAAGTGGCGGTGGTGATGATCGGCACGAACAACATGGGGATGCATACGATTGAGGAGATCGTAGCCGGGGTGGACGCTATCCGCGGGGAGTTGCGGGCGAGGATGCCGGGGGTAAAGATCCTGCTATTGGGAATTTTCCCGCGCGGAAAGACCCCGGACGCAAACCGGGCGAAGATCGCGGCGATTAACGGCAAACTGGCGGGTTTGGAAGGGGTGGCTTACCTGGATATCGGCAAGGCCTTTTTGGAGCCCGACGGATCGATTTCGGTCGGGGTAATGTACGACTACCTGCATCCGACGGCGGAGGGATATCGGCGGTGGGCGGAGGCGATGGAGCCGACGCTGGCCGGATTGTTGAACTAGTAACGCATGGGCTTCCAGCGCTGCGTGGTGAGCGATTCCTGCACGAAGGCCAGGCCCGTCGGTTCGGTTTGAATCGCAATGGCGGAGAAGAGCATACGGTCGTAGAAGCCGGCATTGGGGTAGGTCACTTCCAGGTCGACGACGCCGCGAACACCGCGCAACTGCGGGTAGCGTTCTTCGAGGTGAAACATTTCCTGCGAGACCGGACCAGCGACGGAGAACTGAAACTGATCGCGCAGGAGTTCCTTGCCATCGGCCGCAAATACGATCATGTTGACGAGGGCATAGTCGGTTTCGGAGACCCAAACCAGGGAGGTGCTTGAGCCGCCGGAGTTATCGAATGGCAGGCGAATAGCATCTTCGCGCTCGGCCGCGCCGTCGACGACGAGCGTGCTGCCGCCTTCTTTCCGCACGATGGCGCGGAGGCCGAGGCGGGCGCTTTGGAAGCCGAAGAGTTGGGCGTAACCGCGTTGGATGTCTTTGGAAGTGCCGGTCGTCTCGATCGCGATGGAGCCGCCGACGGGCAGGGAGCCGCGGACGATGTGGCCTTCGACCTCTGCGCCGGGTGCGCGCAGACCGATGGTCCACTCCGTGGGCAGACCCTTAGCTGGGCGGAAAGTGAGTTCGAAGCGGGACGGTTTAGCTTCGAGGTTGACGACGGTGACGACCGTGGTCCAGCCGCTTCCGTCCTGGACGAGCGGCAGGCATTGGGCTTCGTCCTGCACCACGGCGGCGGAGCAACCGAGGGCGGCGAGCAAAATTGAGACGAAGAGTCTTGCGAACATCATGATGGTGACCTGCTCGAAAATAGCAGGCGTTCGGTTAGATTTTGATGAATCAAGAGGTGATAATCTGAAGGTATGAAACAGGAGCCTGACCAGGAGTTGGACTTGACCCTTCTCGATTGGATGCTTGCGCTCACCCCTCGGCAGCGTTTAGAAGTGAACGATAACGCGGTCCGCGACACGCTTTTTCTGCGGGAATGCGTGAACAAGTCCTTCGCAAAGTCGGCCTAAAAGAGTGATCGAGGTTTCTTCTGTTGCCATCCTGCGGGTTCTGGCCCGGCGTGAGGTCCGTTTCCTGGTCGTGGGCGGAGTCAACGCCGTTCTCCTGGGTGCGCCTATCATGACGTTCGACCTTGATATCGTTCATGAACGCACACCTGAAAACATCGAGTTGCTTTTGTTGGCGCTGAAGGAACTGGAAGCGAAGTTTCGGCTTCGGCCCGAATTGACGCCCGGGGAGAGTCACTTGAGTGGCCCCGGGCATCAACTCTTGAATACAAAGTTTGGCATGCTCGACGTACTCGGAAAGATCGGAACTGGCCGAGGGTATGAAGAACTATTGCCGTTTGCGCGGTCGATCGAAATCGGAGCTGGAGCGGTCGTCCAGATTTTGTCAGCCGAAGCCCTGCTCGAAGAAAAACTCGTGATGAGGCGAACCAAGGATTTAACCTCCATCGCCTGGCTCCAGGAGATCATCCGCCGTCAGGGCTAAGCCCAGTGCAGCACCACCTTACCCGATTGCCCGCTCAGCATTAAGTCAAACGCCTCTTCGTATTGCGTGTACGGAAAGCGATGGGTGATTACCGAGGAGATATCGAGTCCGCTTTGGATCATCACGGTCATCTTGTACCAAGTCTCGTACATCTCCCGGCCATAGATGCCCTTGATCGTGAGCATGTTGAAGATGACCGTATTCCAGTCGATCGCCATATCCCCGCCCGCCGGAATACCGAGCATCGCGATGTGCGCCCCGTGGGCCATATTCGCGAGCATGTCCCGAAACGCATGCGGATTGCCCGACATTTCCAGGCCGACATCGAAACCCTCGGTCATGCCGAGTTCCTTCTGCACGACGGCCAGACTCGTCTCGGTCGTATTCACCGCCCGGGTGACCCCGACCGATTGCGCGAGTTCCAGCCGATACGGGTTCACGTCGGTGATCACCACATGGCGGGCCCCCGCGTGACGAACGACCGCGGCGGCCATGATGCCGATCGGCCCGGCCCCGGTGATCAGCACGTCTTCCCCCAGGACGGGGAACGAAAGAGCCGTATGAACCGCATTGCCAAACGGATCAAAAATCGCGGCCGTATCGCGGTTGATTTTTTCGTCGTGATGCCAGACGTTGCTCATCGGCAGGGCGATGTATTCGGCGAAGCAACCCGGACGATTCACGCCGACCCCGCTCGTATGCGCGCACAGATGGCGACGGCCAGCCAAGCAGTTCCGGCAGCGACCGCAGACCACGTGGCCTTCCCCGCTGACGAGCATGCCGGGCGCAAAATCGTTCACGTTCGAACCAATCTCGACGATCTCGCCGACGAACTCATGCCCCACCACCATGGGCACCGGAATCGTTCTGGCGGCCCATTCGTCCCACTTGTAGATGTGGAGATCGGTGCCGCAAATGGCGGCGCGGTCGACCTTGATGAGGACATCGTTAATCCCGATCGCCGGTACCGGAACATCTTCGAGCCAGAGCCCGCGGGCCGCTTCCTTTTTGACCAGAGCTTTCATCCGTTATCTTGCACCTCGATTCCAGTATACTGGATTTCATGCTGGACGAGTTTTCACGGCGGGTGAAGGAGTTGCGGGTGGCGCGGCAGTGGTCGCTGGACGATTTAGCGAAGGCGAGCGGGGTAAGCCGGTCGATGATCAGCCAGATCGAGCGCGGCGAAGCCAACCCGACGCTGGCCGTGACACTGCGGATGGCCCGCGGGTTCGGCCTTTCGCTGAGCGAACTCGTCGAAGAGACCGGCCGGGCCTCGTCGATTGCCGTCATTCGCGCAGGTGACCGGGCGCACGATTTTCGACACGATGCCGATGTGCAGATTCGAACCCTTTCACCCCTCGAAATGGAGAAGGATATTGAGATTTACGAAGTGAAACTGGGGGCGGCTGGGGTCTTGCGCAGTGCGGCGCATTTTGAGGGCACCCGGGAATTCCTACAGGTAGAGGCGGGGAAGGTGCGCGTCGAAAGCGGCGGCGACGGCGAGGCGCTCGGCAAGGGGGACTCGGCGAGCTACCGGGCCGACGTTCCGCACGCGATCGTCAACGTCGGCAAGGGCGCGGCCACGGTGATGCTGGTGGTCGTCTATCGATAGCCGTTAGCGGACCCATTCCATGATGCCGGTGTGCGGAAGCGGAGCGGTATGGGCGTTGCGCATCGCGGCGAAAAGTTGCCGGGCGATCATAAGATGAGTTGCGCTGACGTCGTTGGCCTCCGCTTCGTCGACGCTTAGATCGTACAATGCCGGGGGCTGATTGAGCCGGGTGATCATAGCCTTCCAACGGCCCTTCCGGACGGCGGCGGTACCCCGAACCAATTCCTGCGTCTTCGCATTGTACGAGTAATTCTCCCAATGCATCAGGCGCTCGGCCCCTAGTTTTCCTTCGAACTGAGGAAGGAGCGAGTTCCCGTCGACGCCCTTGGCCGGCTGATTCGCCAGCGCCGCGAAGGTTGGGAAGATATCGGCGAAATAAACCGGCGTTTCATTCACCGACCCCGGCTTCACCCGGCCCGGCCAGCGGACCAGGAACGGCACCCGCAGGCCCCCTTCAAACAAGGTTCCCTTCTCGCCGCGCAGGACGGCTCCGGAGGCAGTGCGCATCGAATCAAAGAAGCCGGCCGAGTGACCCTCGGCAGAGACCCCGCCGTTGTCGCTAGCGAAGATGACGAGCGTATTTTTATCGACGCCCATTTCGCGGAGCGTGTCGAGAATGCGGCCCGTGTAGCGATCGCCCTGGGTGACCATGGCGGCGTAGCTTTTCTCTTTCTCCGGCCAATCCATGGCGCTGTAGGGTTCCTGCGTCGGCGTCTCATAGCGGCCATGAGGCACGGTGTAGCAGGCGTACAGAAAGAACGGTTTTGTCTTCTGCTGCTTCAGCCAGGCGATTGATTTCTCAGCGATCCGATCGGCGCTGTAAACCTCCTTGCCGAGTATGTCGCGCTTGTCGTTCTCCCAAAGAAATTCCGGAAAATACGTATGGGCATGGACCTGATGCAGATAGCCGTAGAACTGATCGAAGCCATGCTTGGAAGGTATCCCGGAGGAGTTCGCATCCCCCAAGCCCCATTTGCCAAAGCCACCGGTCGCATACCCGGCTTGCTGCAGCACGCGGGCGATCGTGAGTTCCCCGGCCGGTAGCGGCGTCGTGCCGGCGTTAGCGCGAATAGCGGCATGGCCGAGATGTTTCCCGGTCATCAAAACGCAACGCGAAGGAGCACAAACCGCCCCGCCGGCATAGGCCTGTGGAAACTTCATCCCATCGCGGGCGAGCGAATCGATGTTGGGAGTTTTAATTTTTTTCTGTCCGTAACAACCGATATCGGCATAGCCGAGGTCATCCAGCAGAATGAAGACGATATTGGGAAGGGGCTGCGTTTGCAGCAGCCCCGCCAGGAATTTTCGACGACTAAGAGCAGCCACTGGTACCACCGCAGTTTTCGCATTTATGACACGCGCCGTTCCGGGTCATGAGCCCGCCGCACTCAGAGCAGAGCGGGGCATCGGTCGCGATGTTATCAAAACGAAGAGCCTGTTGGGGCGGTACTTCCGTCGGCTTCAGTTGCAACGAGTTGCCGGCCTCGGTGATTTTGTAATCCGGGTGCAGGAACTTCGACCCGATCCACCGGAAGATGTAGTCCATCAGCGACTTGGCGTAGGGGATCTCTTTATTGCCGGTCCAGCCGCTCGGTTCGAAGCGGACGTGGCTGTACTTATCGACCAAAAATTGCAACGGAACACCATACTGCAAGCAGAAGCTAATCGAGGTAGCGAAGCTATCCATGAGGCCGGAGATGGTGGAGCCCTCCTTCGACATGGTGATGAACAATTCGCCCGGGGTGCCGTCCTCGAACAGACCAACGGTGATGTAGCCCTCGTGACCGGCGATTGAGAACTTATGGGTCAGCGACTGCCGTTCATCGGGTAGCTTGCGCCGAAGCGGGCGATAGACAATCCTCTCGATCGTCCGTTCTTCGACGACGGGTTTGGCCTTGGCCGTAGTTTGGGAGGTGGAAAGCGGTTGCGACCGTTTGCAGTTATCCCGATAGATGGCGACCGCTTTCAGTCCGATACGCCAGCTTTCGATGTAGGCATCCATGATGTCCTCCACCGTCGCTTCCTCAGGCATGTTGATCGTTTTCGAGATGGCGCCCGAGACGAATGGCTGTACCGCGGCCATCATCCGGACGTGGCCCATGTGGTGAATAAACCGGGTGCCGTTCTGCGGACGGAAGCTGCAATCGAAGACGGGAAGGTGTTCCGGCTTCAAGTGGGGCGCGCCTTCGATTGTACCGGTCTGGTCGATATGCTCAACAATCGCTTCGGCCTGCGCCGGGCGATAACCCAACCGAAGAAGCGCCTCCGGCACCGTTTGGTTGACGATCTTGATCACGCCCCCGCCCACCAACTTCTTGTACTTGACCAGGGCGAGATCCGGCTCAATGCCGGTGGTGTCGCAATCCATCATGAAGCCGATCGTGCCGGTGGGCGCGATGACGGTGGTTTGGGCGTTGCGATAGCCGTAGACGCGGCCGGTTTCGTAGGCTTCTTTCCAGCAAGCGGCGGCGGCGTTGCGGAGGTAGGCCGGCACGCAATCGAGCGAGATGGCGTCAACCGAGTCCCGATGCATCGCGATGACGTCCAGGAAGCTCGCCTCGTTGCCGGTGTAACCCGGGAATGGGCCCACCGCCGCGGCGATGCGGGCCGAGGTGAGGTAGGCCTGGCCGCACATGATTCCGGTGACGGCGGCGGCCATGGCCCGGCCGTTGTTCGAATCGTAGGGCAGACCGAGCGCCATCAGCATCGCGCCGATGTTGGCGTAGCCGAGGCCAAGCGGGCGGAAGTCGTGCGAGTTCTTCGCCACCTGTTCTGTGGGGTAGCTCGCGTTATCGACGAGGATTTCCTGGGCCAAAATTAGGGTATCCACCGCGTGGCGGAAGGCCTCCACGTCGAAGGCCCCATCGGCTTGCACGAACTTCATCAGGTTGATGGACGAGAGGTTGCACGCCGAATCGTCGAGGAACATGTACTCGGCGCAGGGGTTGGAAGCGTTGATGCGACCGGAGGTTTTGCACGTGTGCCAGCGGTTGATGGTCGAGTCGTATTGCAGACCCGGGTCGCCGCACTGGTGCGTGGCTTCGGCGATCGAATGGAGCAAGTCGCGGGCCTTAAAGCGCTTCACCGGATTGCCCGTCACGCGGGAACGGGTCCACCAGTCGGAACCATCCACGGCCGCGGCCATAAACTCGTCGGTGACCCGGACGGAGTTGTTCGCGTTCTGGAAAAACACGGAGGTATAGGCTTCTCCGTCGATGGCCGAGTCGTAGCCGGCGTCAATGAGGGCGTGGGCCTTTTTCTCTTCCTTGGCCTTGCACCAGATGAAGTCGTCGATGTCGGGATGGTCGGCGTTGAGGATGACCATCTTCGCCGCCCGGCGGGTTTTGCCGCCGCTTTTGATGACGCCGGCGAACGCATCGAAGCCCTTCATGAAGCTCAGGGGACCGCTGGCTTTGCCGCCCCCGGAGAGCCCGCCATTCTCTTCGCGCAGGTTCGACAGATTCGATCCGGTGCCGGAGCCCCACTTGAACAACATGCCTTCCGTGCGAGCGAGTTCGAGGATGGATTCCAGCGAATCCTGGACGCTGTTGATAAAGCACGCCGAACATTGCGGTTTGCGGACACCGGGAGTTACCGGCAGGGCGGAGTCGGTGGCTTGGTCGTAATACCATCCGGAGCCGCGTTGGGATTTCACCCCGACGTTAAACCAGACCGGCGAATTGAACGCGGCCTTCTGCTCGAGCATCAAGTGGGCCAGTTCGTCGCGGAAGGCGTCGGCGTCGGCCGGGGAAGCGAGATAGGAGCCGGCAATCGCCCAATCAGAAATCGTGTCGACAACGCGATGGACGAGTTGGGCGACGCTGGTTTCGCGTTCGGGGGAGCCGGGTTTGCCGTAAAAGTACTTGCTAGCGACAATGTTGG
Organism: Bryobacterales bacterium; assembly: GCA_038220855.1. Taxonomy (GTDB): domain Bacteria; phylum Acidobacteriota; class Terriglobia; order Bryobacterales; family Bryobacteraceae. Next base: position 15,658 of record JBBRIO010000039.1, read on the forward strand.
TGGCGGTCTGGGACCAGCCGGAGGGCACTTCGACGTCGTTTTGCTCGAAGATGACGGCCCCGGAACTGGAGCCAATCGTGGCGGTGCGTTTCTCCCAACGCACTGCATCATAAGGAGTTAGGCCGGCGGAGAGGCGGGCGGTAAAGTACCGGGAAAAGGCGATGCCGGTTCGTTGCTCCGAAGGAAAGCCGCGCCGGGCGGGGGCCGGGCGGGCGGTTAAGTCTACAGAAAGCTGACCCATACCGGGCCATAGTGCCCCAATCCATAGGGGTAGGTCAAGAACTATATCTACCTTTGGTGCACTGGTTTACGGCGAAGACCTGAGAGCCAAGACTTTTCACCCCCGAAAACCGGCGTTTTGTCCCAAACTTCTCGCGCGGGAGGAACATCCGAGCGAGACTATTCGTAACAAACCACAAGAGCCGGTTGAGATCCTTCCCCATTTGACAACCCTCGGCCGGCTTGGTTTCCCGATCCTTCAGCAATTCATGCGGCTCCGCTACGGCGTTATCACCGGCGCTTGGTTTGTCTATGGCGTTTTGAACGCGATGCTGGTCTATTCGCGCGCCTTGCTGTACGAAAAGCCCATGCCATGGTGGGAGACGCTGCTTTACGAGGTTTCGTTCACGATGTTGTGGGCGGTGGTGACACCGGCGATCCTTCGGTTAGCCGCCAGGTTCCCGATGTCGATCGAGCGGTGGTGGAAGCCTTTGCTCGTCCACTCTGTCGGAATGTTGGCCGCCGCAACGGTGACGAAAGTCGCTTGGGATTTTTCGACCCTGCCATTCTTCTCCCCCTCCACCGTGCCCGCCAATTTGATCGAAGCGGCCCGCAGCGTGCTGCGAGCGCTGGATTTTGGATTTCTTCACTATACGATCGTACTGGTCGGCTGGCACACCTGGGACTACCGCCAGCGGTACGAAGATGGTCGATTGCGGTCCAGTCAACTCGAAGCGCGTTTGGCAACCGCGCAGTTGCAGGCGTTGAAGATGCAATTGCATCCGCATTTCCTTTTCAACACGCTGCATTCGATCTCCGAGTTGGTGCACGACGACCCGCCGAGGGCAGAGAGGATGATCGTCCGGCTCAGCGATTTTCTGCGCTTGACGCTCGAGCAGGTGGGCCGGTCGGAGGTGTCGCTAGCCGACGAGATCGACTTTCTGGGCCGGTACCTGGAGATTGAGCAGATGCGCTTTGAGGAACGGTTGCGGGT
>JBBRIO010000040.1:0-16868 GCA_038220855.1 Bryobacterales bacterium
GGGTACCAGGAACGAGCGAATTGAACGCACGATCCCAAAACACATTGATGTAACCGCCCGTCGGATAACCCGTCAAAACGCGGTTCACAATTTTCTGGGTCCCGACACCGGCCTTGAAATCATGCGACCCAAGCAGGTTGAAGTACTTACCGAAGTCACCCTGAACATAGGTCCGGGTGGCGACGTCGTAGAAGGACTGCAAAATGCGGGGAGTGTTGTTGAATCCGGTCGCGCCACGAAGGGCCGTGGGAATCTCGTTCAGGAAACTCGACCCGTTGGTGGTGGTACTGTAGTTGACCGGAGTCACGTTCGGAAGACCAGTGTCCTTGTAGTTATCCCAAAAACGGCCAGCCTTAAGAGAGAAGAGCGTGGTCGGTGTAGCCATCCAGGTCAAGTCCATGCCGTAGTTGGTCTGCGGAGCAAAGTAACCGATCGTCTTATTAACCTGAGAAGCGGCCAACGAGACGGTGTTGAAGTTCGGGCCTTCACCGTTGTATCCGGGCAGGCGCCCGGTGCTGGAGGTCGGCGTCCACAGGAAGAAGGCATTCGCACGCAGGCTCTTCGTGATGTCGAACGACAGCTTTTGGAAGACCAAGTTGTTCAGCGACTTCTGCTCGATCGTGTCGGCCTGAGTTCCGTTGGAAAACTTGTAGTCATTCGCCCGGCGATTGAACCGGGGAGATGCGGCGCTGAAGAAGTAAACCCGATTCTTCACAAGGTAGCCGCCAAGGGTGTAGCCGAACTCATTGATGTTGTTCTTCTGCTTCACTTCCTGGTGATACTTCGTACTGATCTGGTCCGTGGGGCTGAGGAGCAAGCGCTGTACGGGGCCGGCGTTCAGCATGTTCCCGGAGAGGTAATAGTGAACATCGCCATGGAAGGCGTTGCCACCGGACTTGGTGATCGCGCTGATGACGCCGCCCATGGCTCCACCAAACTCGGCGGAGATGCCGCCGGTTTTGATCTGCACTTCCTGCAAGATCTCGAACGCCGCATCCTGCCGGCTCTGTCCGTTGATCAGGCTGGTGGTGGATATGCCATCAATAGTGAAGTTGTTCTCGGCGCCACTGGCACCGTTAACCTGGATTCCACCTTCAATCGCGCCGGAGTTCACTGAAGTCGACAACACCGCAAGGTTTTGAAAGCTGCGCGCTTTCGGCAGTCGATCAAACTCTTCCGACGTGATGTTGTTGGCCATCGTCGTATTGGTCAAATCGATGAGTGGAGGCGCTTCCGTCACCTGCACAGTCTGCTCCGACTTAGCGACAGACAATGCCGCATTGAGGCGAAGAGTCTTGCCAAGGCCGAGGGCGACATCAGCGAACTCTTCAGTTCCAAATCCTTTCACTTCGAAGCGGACCGAGTACCGGCCTGGATCGAGATTGCGCACGGAGTAATCTCCGGCGTTGCTGGTGGTGGTCTCAACTACCCGAAGGGTGGAGCGGTTGGTGACCTTGACACTGACGTTAGGCAATACAGCGCCGCTTGGGTCTGTAGCCGTTCCGATGAGCTCGCCGAATCGCTCTTGCGCAAAAATTGCGCCGAGGCTGACGGTCAACGAAAACATAAATTTGGCTCCTCGAGAGCCAACTAGTTTATTCATTTTTGAAAGATCTCCCTGAAGACTGGTTAAGGTTGCAACGGGAACGCTGAGCGGATTTGCGAAACTATGCGAACTGACAATACCGGAATGATCCGATCTGCCCCATTCACCTTGACTCGCTCGGTGGTACTAAGCGAGCCTTACCTATCGCTACAGTAGCATGAATTTATTTCTCCATAAATAGCGGAAATATGAGATTCGACGCATACCATCCCAGGTTTGCGATTTTAGCCCAACTTTCGCAGTCTGGCTCTGCCCAAGGCTGCTAAGTGCTTTTGATTGAGCAGTGGCACCGGCTAGGTCTTCATCGCAAATCAGAAGTAGCCGACTGGGAAAAGGTGGTTGGAGCGGTTAGGTACTGGCCAACGACAGTAAAATACGGCACCCCCTGCCATTCGACCGTCAATATTCCCCCGCCAAGATTACGTCCGCCCCCTTCAACCCAATCGTCTGACATTTAATTTTCCTCATGCTACCTTAAGAACAAGGGCTCCTATGCGAGTCAGCATTCCTCTCAGTGTCGATTCGCCATTGGAACACAATGGTGACCAACTGATATTTCGAAAGCATCACAATTTGGGAACAGCGGTCCGGCTGTCTGTTTCATTTTTTCTAGCAGGTTCGCTCTGCTGCAGTGCTATTACCTTAGAACAAGCCCTGCTTTTAGCCGCCCAGGCACATCCCCAGCTCCAGGCCGGTGCCGCTCTAATCGAGTCCGCCCAAGCTGGAATGCTGACCGCCAAAGCCTATCCCAACCCCGAAGGCGCAGCCATGGCCGGACGCCAAACCTTCCGCGTCCCCGGTAACGTTTCCGGCTTCGTCCAGTCCTACTCCCTAAGTCAGCCGCTCGAACTCGGTGCCCTCCGGCCCTCCCGGCTCTCTCTCGCCGAACGCGGCCGCGATAGCAGCCAATTGGCCCTCGCTGAAATCCGGCTCGCCCTCCTCTCCGGCGTCCGGCGCGGCTGGTATGAAGCCTTGCGCCGCCGCGAAGAAATCTCCATCCTCACCGAAAATCTCCGTTTGGTCGAGGAGCTGCGCAAGCGAATCCAAGTGCGCGTCGAAGTCGGAGAAGCCGGCCGCCTCGAACTGCTCCGCGCCGACACCGAAGTCGTCACCGCCCGCAACGCCCTCAACCGCGGTCGCCTCTCTTATCTCACCACCCTCTCCCAACTCCGCGCGGCCATCGGCATGACCCCCGACGCCGATCTCAACCCCGAAGGCGCTCTCGAAACCCCCGGCCCGCTGGCCCCCCTCGAAACCCTGCGCCGCGAAACCCTCGACAAACATCCCGCTCTCGCTCTCGGCCGCGCCGAAATCCGCCGCGCTGAAGCCCGCCTCGTCTATGAAAAGGCGCAAATGCGCCCCCAACCCTCCGTCGTCGCTCAAGTCGATGTCCCCCCCGACGTCCCCATCTACCGCTTCGGCGTCAACGTCCCCCTGCCCTTTTGGAACCGCCGTGAAGGACCCATCGCCGAAGCCGTCGCCGACATCCGGCTCAAACAATCCATCACCCAGAGCCGGCAACTCCTTCTGCTCAGCGGCCTGGAAACCGCCTTCGGACGCTTCCAAATCGCCACCCAACAGTTGCAGGCCTACCAGGAGGGAGTGGTCCTTGAAGCCGAAGGCGCTCTTCGCGGCGCTGAACTCGCCTACCAATTGGGCGAACGCGGCATCGTCGAAGTCCTCGACGCCCAACGAATACTCCGAACCGTCCGCCTCGATTTCTTGAACGCGCAATACGACCGTCAGGCCTCTCTGGTCGACATCGACGAACTGCGCGCCGTGGAGCCCCAAAAGTGATCCAACGAATTCTCCCCCTCGCCGCCATCGCCATCCTCGCCGGTTGCTCGGGAGCCAAAGACTCGACGGCTCCCGCAGCCCCCTCCCCGGCCGTCGCCCAAGCCCCGTCCGACCCCATGGAAATCAAAGCCGAGCCGAACCTCCTGAAAAGGCTCAAACTCGGTCAGCCTCTCGAAACCGAAGTGGCCACCTCCATCAGCGTCGCAGCCCGCATTGAGGTCGACGACCGGCGCATCAACCGCATCGGGTCACCCCTCTCCGGCCGCATCGCCTCCCTCAGTATTCAGGAAGGGCAAGATGTCAAAAACGGCCAGATCATCGCCCAGTTGAATTCCACAGGCCTCTCCGGCGCCCAACTCGAATTCCTTAAAGCCATCTCCGAAAAACAGCTCAACCAACGCGCCGTCGAACGCGCGCAGCGGCTCCTCAAAGCGGACGTCATCGGCTCCGCCGAACTCCAGCGCCGCGAAGCGGAATTCGTCCAGGCCAGCGCCACCCTCGACGCTTCTCACCATCAACTCCTCGTCCTCGGCATGCCCCTCAAGGACGTCGAAGAACTCCAAAAGACTCACGTCCTCAACCCGGTCTCCGGCATCGTCGCCACTCTCGATGGAACCGTCATGCATCGCAAAGTCACCATCGGCCAAATGGTCCAGCCCGCCGATACCATCGTCGAAATCGCCGATCTCTCCACCGTCTGGCTCGTCGCCGATGTCCCCGAACAAAACGCCGGCACCATCACCGTCGGCCAGCAGGTCTCCGCTGAAATCTCCGCCCTCCCTGGCCGCACCCTCCGCGGCGCGCTCACCTTTGTGTCCTCCACCGTCAACCCCGAAACCCGCACCGTCCGCGCCCGTATGGATGTCCCCAACCCAGACCGCCGCCTCAAGCCCGCCATGCTCTCCACCATGGAGATCCGCAATCAGAAAACTCGCGAAATCCTTGTCCCCACCGTCGCCGTCGTTCGCGAATCCGATCAGGATTACGTCTTCGTGCAACTCTCCCCCGATTCGTTCGCCCTGCGCCCCGTCAAACTGGGGCCTGAACACGGCTCCCAAGTAGCCATCCTCGAAGGCGTTCGACCTGATCAAAAAGTGGTCTTCGACGGCGCTTTCCATCTCAACAACGAACGCCGCCGCCGTGCCGTCTCCGGACCCAGCGGAGGAACTCAATAGCATGGTAGCCACCATCGTCCGTTCGGCCCTCGACCAACGAGTCGTGCTCCTGGTCATCGCCCTCATCGGCCTCGCCTTTGGCATCGACGCCACCCGCCGACTCTCCATCGATGCCTTCCCCGATGTCACCAACATCCAGGTCCAGGTGGCCACCGAAGTCCCCGGTCGCTCCCCCGACGAAGTCGAGCGCATCGTCACCGTACCCGTCGAAATCGCCATGACCGGCCTACCCGGCATGACCGAACTTCGCTCCCAAAACGAACCCGGCCTCTCCATCATCACCCTGGTCTTCAACGACTCAACCCCCATCTACTTCGCCCGCCAACTCGTCGCCGAACGCATGGGAGACCTTCGCAGCCGGCTGCCCGCCGGCATCACCCCCGTCCTCGGACCCGTCTCCACCGCCCTTAGCGAGGTCTACCAGTACACGCTCGATCACCCCAGCGACGGAGACAAAAAGCTCTCGAAAGAAGAACTCGTCGAACGCCGAACCATCCAGGACTGGGTCGCCCGACCCCTTCTTCGCGCCACCCCCGGAGTCACCGAAATCAACTCCACCGGTGGCTACGTCAAGCAATACCAAATCATCGTCGACCCCATCAAGATGCGCTACTACGGCGTCTCTATCCATAACGTCCATGAAGCCCTCGCCCGCAGCAATGCCAACTCCAGCGGAGGCATTCTCCCCAAAGGCCCGGAAGTCCTCCTCGTTCGGGGAGTTGGACTCATCCGTGGGCTGGACGATATCCGTAATGTCGTCGTCAAGGAATTCCGCACTACTCCCGTCTACATTCACGACGTCGCCGAAGTCAAACTCGGCGAGGAAGTCCGCTACGGAGCCGTGCTCAAAGGCTCCAAATCCGAGGCCGTCGGGGGCATCATCCTCATGGTCGCCGCCGGCAACGCCAAGGAAATCGTCGAGCGCGTCAAAGCCCGCGTCGAAGACATCAACTCGAAAAACATGCTGCCCAACGGCCTGCGCATCGTCCCCTACTACGACCGCTCCCGCCTCGTCGACGCCGCCGTCAAAACCGTCTCCACCGTCCTCCTTGAAGGTATCGTACTCGTCGTCATCATCCTCGCCCTCTTCCTCGGCGACCTCCGCAGCAGCCTCATCGTCATCGCCACTCTCATTCTCACCCCCGCCCTCACCTTCGTTGTCATGAACCAGGCCGGCATGTCCGCCAATCTTATGTCCCTCGGCGGGCTCGCCATCGCCATTGGCCTTATGGTCGACGGCTCGGTCGTCGTCGTCGAAAACGTCTTCTCCCGCCTCGGCCAAACAGATTCCAACGGCAGATCCCGGCTCCAAATCGTTCTCGACGCCACCCTCGAAGTCGGAACCCCGGTTATCTTTGGCATCTGCATCATCATCCTCGTCTTCCTCCCCCTCATGACCCTCCAAGGCATGGAGGGGAAAATGTTCGCCCCCTTGGCATACACCATCGCCATCGCCTTGGCCATCTCGCTCGTCCTCTCGCTCACCATCTCCCCCGTGCTCTCCTTCTGGCTCCTGAAGCCCACCCCCGGCGAACACGATACCTTCCTCGTACGCTGGCTCAAAAAGCCCTACCTCGTCATGCTCCGCGGAGCCATCCGCAACCCTAAAACCACCGTCCTCGCCTCCGTCGTTCTACTCATCGGCACCTTCGCCCTTTTCCCCTATCTAGGTACCTCCTTCATTCCCGAACTCCGCGAAGGCACCCTTTCCCCCAACATGGACCGCGTCCCCAACATCTCCCTCGACGAGTCCATCAAAATGGAGCTCGAAGCCAACCGCCTCATCGAAAACATCCCCGGCATTGAAAACATCGTCTCCCGCCTCGGTCGCGGTGACTCGCCCGTCGATCCCGCCGGCTATAACGAAGCCGACACCATGATCCAGTTGCTGCCTTCCGCCCAACGCCCCAACGATCATCAGGACAAGATCGGAGAGGAGGTTCGCAAGCGGCTCTCCTCCCTGCCCGGCGTCAACGTCGTCATGGCCCAGCCCATCTCCGACCGTGTCGACGAAATGGTCACCGGCGTCCGCGCCGACGTCGCCGTCAAAATCTTCGGCGAAGACCTCGAACTCCTCCTCGCCCGCGCTCGCGCCGTCGCCCGCATCGCCGGCACCGTCCGCGGAACCGGAGACATTAAAATCGACCGCGTCTCCGGACAACAGAATCTCGATATCGAGATTGATCGCATCGCTATCGCCCGCCACGGCTTGAACGCCCAGGACGTCCACGACGTCATTGAAGCCGCCGTCGGCGGCAAATCCGCCACCGAAATTTACGAAGGCGAACGGCGCTTTCAGGCCGTGGTCCGCTACCCCGAACAACTCCGCAACAGCATCGCCGGCATCCAGAGCATCCTCGTCTCCGCACCCGGCGGCGAACAGATCCCCCTCGGGAGCCTCGCCCGCATCCAACTCAAAGAAGGCCTATCCCAAATTAAACGCGAAATGGCCAAACGCCGGGTCGTCGTCGGCATCAACGTCCGCGACCGCGACCTCGGCGGCTTCGTCGCGGATCTCCAACTCGCCGTACAGAAGGAGGTCAAACTCCCCCCCGGCTATTACTTTGAATGGGGCGGCCAGTTCGACAACATGGAGCGCGCCCGCAAGCATCTCTCGATCATTGTGCCCATCACCATCGCCGCCATCTTCTTCTTGCTCTTCCTACTCTTCAAGAGCGTCCGCTTCGCCTCCCTCATCATCCTCGTTCTCCCCTTCGCCTCCATCGGCGGCATCGTCGGGCTCTTCTTCACCGGAGAGTATCTCTCCGTTCCCGCCTCGGTCGGCTTCATCGCGCTCTGGGGCATCGCCGTTCTCAACGGCGTCGTCCTCGTCTCCTACGTTCGCTCTCTCCGCCAGTCCGGTATCGCTCGCCGCGATGCCATTATCGAGGGCTCCCTCGCCCGCTTCCGTCCCGTCATGATGACCGCCACCGTCGCCGCCCTGGGCCTCGTCCCGTTCCTGTTCGCCACCGGCCCCGGGGCCGAGGTCCAAAAGCCACTCGCCATCGTCGTCATCAGCGGGCTCATCTCCTCCACCTTGCTCACCCTCGTCGTCGTGCCCGCCATCTACGGCTTCTTCGACGATCTAAGCGAGAACGCGGTGCCCCCGAACTGCTGACCTCTGCCGTCCGATCAGGACGGAGGATCTCCCGAGGTAAACTCGACCGTCTTCCGCGAGCAACCGCCGACTTTGCTCGCTATACCGACCACGGGCACCGCCGAAGCAAAGCCCCCCTAGGTAGTTCGCCGGAACTCCTAGACCAACCGGCGAAGTCTGATAAACCGTCGGCAAGTTGTAGCTGCGACGCCTGGCTTTGTAGTCCAGTTCGCCAGAACGACATTCACTGTGGCGGAATGAAGCGCAGAGGCCGCTCCGGCACGGTGCTAACGGGCGAATTCCTCAAAAAACTGGGATTTGCTGCATGGTACTATGAAGCGCTTCCCGGACCCGACACAATGCAAGACACAGAAATGAAATTCTATGTCACTTCGGGTGCTTCTTAGATGCGAATCTCGATACTCCGCATCCTGGTCCTAATCTTGATCCTGTGCACCGGGCTGCACACAGGTGCTCAATCTCAGCCGGACACAACTCCCAACAAGAGCTCCCAGTACGCCCCGGCACAGACTTGCGCGGGGTGCCACCGTGGCATATGGGAGACCTACCGGCTAACCGGAATGGGGAGATCCTTTTCTGAGCCTACGGTCGAGAACACGCTAGCCAACGGGAAAGGCTCTTTCTACCACGCGCCATCGGACAGTTACTTTACGATGCTCCAGCGCGGTGGAAACTTCTTCCAGCGAAGGCATCAACTCGGTCCGGATGGGCGCGAGACGAATGTGATGGAGAAGCCGATCGATTTCATTATAGGATCCGGAAATCATGCTCGGACCTTCCTGAACAAGTCGCCGCGGAATACCCTGATTGAACTGCCCCTGGGTTGGTATGCGGATAAGGGCGGCCATTGGGCGATGAACCCCGGCTACGACCGTCCAGACCATGAGGGGTTTCGACGCAAAGTCTCCTACGACTGCATGTTTTGCCACAACGGCTATCCAAAACTTCCCGCGGGGCACGAACAACCCTTTGCCGAGCCAGTTTACTCGGATCCGCTTCCCGCCGGGATTGACTGCCAGCGGTGTCACGGACCAGGCAAGGAGCACAGCGACCTGGCTGGTTCCGGCAAAGCAACCCCGGATGCGATTCGGAAGGCGATCGTGAATCCGGCGCGTCTGAGCCCAGACCGTCGCCAAGAGGTCTGCATGCAATGCCACCTGGAGACTACGAGTTTTCCGCTCCCCAATTCCCTGCCGCGCTATGACCGCGGACCTTTCGATTTCCGGCCTGGCCAACCGCTCAGCAACGACTGGCTGTTTTTCGATCATGCGCCAGCCAGTGGCCGCGAAGATAAATTCGAACTCGTCAACGCCGTCTACCGGATTCGCCGCTCGCCATGCTTCCTGCAGAGCAAGGGGGCGATGGAGTGCACCACCTGCCACAATCCGCACGATGTCCCTCGCGGAGAAAAGGCAGTAAAGCATTATGATGCCGCATGCAGAAAGTGTCACGGCGAGGGGTTTAATCGGGCGGTGGCGGCAGGCAAGCACACCCGGTCGGCCGGCTGCGCGGATTGCCACATGCCAAAACGGCGCACGGAAGATGTCGTGCATTCGCTCGCGACAGATCATCTGATTCAGCGGCACAAACCCGCGGGGGATCTTCTTGCGGACCGGGCGGAACGCCATGAAACCGGAGATCGCGCTTATCGGGGTGAGGTGGTTCTGTACTACCCAGCGGATCTGCCGGCGTCACCAACCAGAGAGTTGTACACGGCACTAGCGCAGGTGATCGACCGGAGCGATCCGGAAAAAGGCATTGCCCGGCTGGCCGGTGCCATTCAACGCTTTCCGTTCGCCCGCCCTGAATTCTACTTTCAACTTGGTGAAGGCTTCCGCAATAGCGGCAAGGCAGCACAGGCGGTGGCGGCGTACCGGGAAGCGATCCGGCGCAACCCGCAGATGGCGGCTGCGCACGAAAACCTCGGCGTAGTGTTGCGCAAAGCAGGGCAATTGGAAGAAGCCGTGGAGATCCTGCGGCGGGCGACCCAACTCGCTCCCGGCAAAGCAACGGTATGGCATGAGTTGGGTCTCGTCTATCAGGCGCAAGGCAAGGCAGCCGAGGCCACGAAAACTATCGAGAAGGCGATTGCGCTGGATGGCGACATGCCGGAACCCCATAACAATCTCGGCATCGTGCTACTGTCCTCCGGCGACTCGCGAAGGGCCGAAGTTGCGTTCCGGGAGGCGATCCGGATTCAGCCGGATTACGCGGACGCCCATGGTAACCTGGCGAACCTGCTGGCCGGCAAGAAGGACTTCAAGGACGCGCGGCATCATTTCGAGACCGCGCTGCGGTCAGATCCGATGAATGCGGCCGTGCGCTACAACTTTGCCTTGGCGTTGGGCCGGGCGGGCGATGTCGACGCGGCGCAGCGGCAGTTGGAAGCGGCCCTGGAGTCTGCCCCCAATCTCGCCGATGCCCACGAATTACTAGCCAACCTGCTGATGGCCCGGGGCCAGGCGGCCGACGCCCTGCCGCACTATCGTGCCTGGGTTGCGTTGCGGCCGGAGTCAGCCCAAGCACAATTCGGTTTGGGATCCGCCTTGGCGATGATTGGGGAGCGGGAGGCGGCCATTCCGCATTTACAGAAAGCCGCTACTCTGGGCGACGCCGCCACCCGCGAATCTGCGATGCGGGTCTTGCGCGAACTGGGTGTTGTCCGCTGAATAAGATTTGTCCGCTGAAAAAAACAAGGGCCGGGCCGGTGTCATCCAACGGCCGGCCCTTTGAAGAAACTCCAACCGTTTCTTAGAACGAAAGACGGCCAGTGAACTGAATTTGCCGCGGCGTCCAGTAGGACTGCTGCCGTGTCTGAATACCGTCGGACGCATTCGGATTCACAAAACCCTGGATGTTGAACGCATTGAAGGCGTCTACATTGAACCGGAATTTGACGCGCTCGGTGATCGCAAACTCCTTGTAGATGGAAATGTCGGACTGGAAGTTCCGCGGTCCCTGGAGAACCATGGAATTGTACGGTTGGGCACCACTGGGGGCGGGCGAGAAGCCGGTAGTCACCTGCTGGCCGTTGCCCAGTGTCTGCACGACGTTGTTGTTTCCAAAGTTCGTGGTGCCGGGAGTGTTGTTGATCGGAGCCAGGTATGGCGTGTAATCAGAAGGAACTCCCTGGACCCCGCGCGTGACGGCGTTGATTACGGTCGGGGCGAGGTAGCCGTTGAACCACATAAAGCCCGGGCGGCACACTCCGGAGCGGCAATCCGTGACCGGAACATTGCTCTTGTATCGCTGGATTGGGCTGGTTGCGCCCCAGTTGCCGGTGCCAACCTGGAACGCCTGCGAAACAACCGTACCCACGAACGCAACCTGGAACCCGCCGACGAGGGCGTCTACAACGCGATTGCTGCTCTTCAGGAAGCGGCGTCCTTTGCCGACCGGAACGTCCACCAACCCATTGAACGTCACCCGATGCAGGGGAATTGCCGTGTCGACACGGTAGTTCTGCCAGCGATTGAACGCCCGGCTCGGCTCGAATTGAGTACCGACATCCATGCCTTGAGGAATCTGGCCCGCGGCAAAGAGTTCGGAGGGGTAGAGAATGTTATCCCGGAAAGTGTTGCCGCCGACGCGGAACGCCCGCGAGTAAACATAGAAGACCTGGTAGCCGAATCCACGACGATAGGGCCGCTGATAGTTGAGCTGAAGGGCGCTGTCGTTGGAGAAACCAAACTTGGTGGACTGGGTGATGCCGCCCCATGTCTTGTTGTCGTAGGGTCGGGTAGCAACGCTGGCGAAGGTCCCGGTGGGAGGCGTCGTTCCCGTCTTCGCTTGCCACACGTAAGCGGAAGGTGCGTCGTTGACCTGGAAGTTCTGGTCGAGGTTGGTGCCGTGCGTGTAGACGTACGAGGCCCGCAACACCGAACCATCCTTAAATGGCTGCTCCATGGTGAAGTTCGCCTCCCTCACTCTGGCGGGCGGATAATTGGCGCTGGCCACCGTGCCTGGTCCAATCCCCGGCAGGAGCGCGGTCGTTGACTGCGTATCCACCACGTTGGCCGAGTTTACGCCCGTGACCACCGTCAGCGGGTTACGCAGCAACGAGTTCGGCAGGCCGTCCGGCGATTGGGCGGCGGCAGTGAAGCTCCGCGAATAGGCCGCTGTGAACGGATAGCTGGCCGTCAGGTAGCGGATCGAGTTCCGGACCGGGACCGGATAAACATACTCGCCGTAACCGCCGCGGATAACCGTTCCCCGGCGGCCGAACGACGGCGTATATGCAAAGCCGAAACGCGGCAGGATGTTGGCATTGGCTCCGTTGATACCCCGCGACGGCATACCACCATCCTTCAGGGTTTCAAACTTCACCCCGAGATTGCGCAGATTGGTCAGAAGCGGGGTGGTGGTCAGCCCATTTTGTACGTAGTAATCGAGCTCGCGAGGCAGCGCCAACGCTTTATTCTTAACGTCAAAGGTGACCAGGTAGTCGTTGGAGGCGTACGGTGCCGGATGCGCTTCCCAGCGAACGCCAAAGTTCAAAGTGAGGCGATTAGACACCCGCCAGTTATCCTGGATGTAGGAGTCGTACTCCCTTAGCGCCACGATGTTGAAGGGAGCGTTTCGCCTCTGGCTGTAGGTGGCGCCAGCCCCGAGGAAGAAGTCGGCGTTCTGATTACCGGTGTTTGCCCTCACGCCATAATTCGCGCCGGTCGTCGGATCATAGATACCCGTGGCTTGATTGGTGAAGGTAACTTCGTCCACCGAGCGGTCCGACAAGTAGGCGAAGTGCTCGTGGCGGAAACGGAAACCGAAGGCAATCTGATGTTTGCCCGCAATCTTGTTGAAGTTTTGGTCCAGCGTCGATACCCGCTGGCTCATGCCGTAATACCACTGCGAGCCACCGTAAGGCATAAAGAGGTTCGCGCCGATTGCCGGGAACCCCGGATTCCCCAGATTGTTCGGCAGGCCAAACTGCTTCTCGAAGTTCAGCAGGGACCGATCGGGGCCCTGCACGTACATGCGCTGCCACTGCATACTGACGATCGTCTCGGAAAACAGCGTCGGAGTAATATTCATGGAGTATCCGAGAGCACCGCTGATGGTCTGAACCGGGATTTCTTGGTAACCGGTTGAGCCTTCTTTCAATTCGGACGTCTCGATGTTCGCCGGTGAGGCGGACGGATAGTTGCGCAGCGCCTGCTGTTTCTGCCGGATATCGGTAAAGCGGAAATAGACCCGATTCTTGTCATTGAAGACGTGGTCGAGTCGAACGGTATAATTCGGCACGGTTTGCGTCGTCGGGTTCTGGCCGTTCAGATTAAAGTTGACCATCGGATTGTCTGCCGATGTGGGGGTGGGCGTAGCAGCCAGGAGTGTTTTCGCCAGCGGGCTAATGCGCGTCAGCGGAATCTGGTTGTTGGAAAACGGCAGGCGAGAGTACTGCAATGCCGCGCCCTGAGTCGTACTCGGGTCGTACAGTTGCTGCAGGACGTTCGCGCCGTTGATGAGCCCACTGAAGTCACCGCCTCGCATGGTCATGGTCGGCACAAACATCAGTTGTTGGCTGGCCCGCCGAAGAGAGAAGCGCTCGTAGGCGACGAAGAAGAACGTCCGGTTCCTGCCGTCGTACAGTTTCGGAATCGAAATGGGTCCGCCGACCGATCCGCCGAATTCGTTGCGAATCAGCTTCGGGGCGATCAGGTTCGCGGGGTCTTGCCGTGCTCGCGCGATACCGAAGAAGTTATTGCGCGCCGTCTCAAAAATCGACCCGTGGACCTGATTTGTCCCCGACTTCGTGGTTAGGATTACGGTAGCCGGGGTGGCAAACTGAGCGCTGGAGTTCAGCGTCTCGAATCGCACCTCCTGCACCGAGTCCGGATCCGGCAAGATCGCTTGCGCCGTATTCGCGGGGCTGCCGAAATTGCGATTGGTCATCGGAGCCCCGTCGAGCGAATACTCCATCGCTTCGCCCATCAGCCCATTGGCGCGGGTCCCGCCTGCTTCCAGCCCAGGCACGGTGTTTTGCGCCAGTCCGAGCACGTTCCGGCCGTTCTGCGGAAGTTGAGCGATGCGAGCCGCATCGAGTTGGGTATTAACGGTTCCGCTGTCATAGGTGGCCAGCTGAATCGTTTCCCCGCTCACGGTGACCTTTTCCGTCACCTCGCCAACCGTCAGCTGCAGATTGAAGACCAATACTTGGCCGTTTTGCACGGTGATTGTACTTTCCGACTTCTTCATTCCGGCTGCGGAGACTGTCACTCGGTAGGTACCAGCGGTGAGGCCTTTGATGGCGTAGAAGCCTGTAGAGTTTGAGGGGGTATCCACGCTCACGCCGGTCGCAATGTTCAGGGCTTGAATTTTGGCTTCGGGGATGGCGGCGGCTGTCGTGTCCTGAATAGTCCCCTGAATGGTGCCGGCACCGCTCTGTGCCAGCAAATGCGGCGAAGCGCAGAACAGCCCCAGCATGGCAGCGAGAGAAATTGCCACATTCCAACGTTGAGTCATCGATCTACCTCGGAAGCTTGAATTTGCATACCCCCGCGGCAGATTGTCCAAGTCGACAACGATTCGAGATCGCTAACGTTTTAAGATCCGTGGCACACATCTGGAGGGAAGATGTGGGGAAAGTCTATTAGATGCGGAGGTAAAACGCAAGCAGCGGCAGTCTGTTCCCGGCGAGGTAAACCGGGCGAGGGCGACCGAAGGCCCGCTCACGGCAAATCGCCGCGCCGCCCTCCGCCCAGCCCAATTCCGAGGTCGTTGCCCAAGCCCAGCGCCAACCCTTTTCCACCGAAAAGAAGCTCCCTATTCTTACCTACGGCGATCAGGCCAACGGTAGCGGCGGTGCGCGCTCCTCCGCCACGAAGGTCTCTACTCATGGCTCCTGACCGATTGGTGCCGCGAACCCAACGCCGCGGACCTCGAAGCCCTCGCCACAAGGCCGGAAGGGAGACGCTAACGAGCGCCGTCGCTCTGCTCGCCCCCTCCGTCGGCATCGCCGCCGCCTGCGATTTTCTCGATGAGCCAAGCGCCTCTTACAATCGCCAGCACCCTTTACGCGGACCAGCATCGCAGCCGATCTCCCCGCCGCTGCTCCTCACTCCCAACATCCCTGTCAGAGCGCTCCGCCCCGACGAACGCCAGCCCGTCCGCGAGCTCCTCCACTCCCCCGCTTCCAAGACGCTTCGCCGGCCGCCATCCAAGCCACTTTACTCGATTAAGTCTACGTCATCCTCGACGTCTTCAGCCGTTACGTTGCCGGCTGGATGGTGGCACCGCGCGAGAGTGCGGAGCGATCTGCTCCACCCAAACCCACTGACCGCATCCGGTCAAGCTGACCTGAAGGGGTCATTTGTCAGGTTTACCGGACGTATCGTTCGCTTTGATCCAACACACCGTGCGGTTGTACGGACATTCGGCGGAACGGTGCTCGGCGTGCTCTATCATGTTTGAGCTACCACTTTTTAGAAAGGTAGGATCCCTAGCAGACGAGCCCAGAAAGTTCGCGAGCCTGCACGCCTACTCATGGTAGCGATGCTGAGCGTCACCCAATCGCCGCTTAAGCCTCAGACCCAGCACGAGATGGCCAAGACCACAAAAGCCGCGCCGTGAATGCGGCGGAAAAAAACGACCGGAAGAGGAACCAACAAACATGACCCAAAACATAACGAACGACAAAGACCCCATCTGAGGCATGAACGTCGATCAAGCTACGGCTCTCCACGCTGAGCGAGACGGTCAAATATCCTACTTTTGCAGTGATCACTGCCGGCAAAAGTTTCTTTCTAATCCTGCTGGGGGGACGCAGCAAAGCAAGGCCTTGGCGGCCGTTGGTTCGTAATGGAAAACGTCACGCTTGGCGATACGGCGATTGACAAAGTCCCCACCGACAGGTGGGAGAATGAAGGCGGAAAGACGGAGATCAAGGAGAAGAAAATGAGCTGCTGTAGTGATGTGATGAAACCAATCGAAGCGTCTTCGTGCTGCACACCGAAAGACTCGGCGGCCCATGCGGCGAAAGCCATACGCGCGTCCGGATGCGGCTGCGCGCCGGTGCTGGAGGATATAAAAACCCGGAAACTCGTAGGCGTCGTAACGGAACGCGATTTGTGTTGCAGCGTTACGGCGGACGACCGGAAGGCTTCTGACGTCGGCGTGGCAGAGATCATGAAGCCAATCTCTGCGTGTTGCCACCCGGACGAGCCGGTAGCTGATGCGCGGCGGAAACTCCATGAGCACCGGGCGACGAGTTTACCGGTGGTCGATAGCGCGGGAAGTTGCTGTGGCACGGTGAGCGCCCACCACCTGTAGGAATTGTCGGGAAGGCAGCAAAATTTCTTGTGAATTCC
Organism: Bryobacterales bacterium; assembly: GCA_038220855.1. GTDB lineage: Bacteria > Acidobacteriota > Terriglobia > Bryobacterales > Bryobacteraceae. The sequence goes on from JBBRIO010000040.1 coordinate 16,003, forward strand.
AGGAGTCAGCTTACCTTCGAGGAGGGAACCGGGGGGCCATGAGCAGCAAGTCATTCAACGATGAGGCCGATCTGGAAAAGCTTCAGCGCGAAACATTCGACTGCTTTTTGTATGAGACGAATCCGTCAAACGGGTTGGTGATCGATAAGACCGAAGCGAATTGGCCCGCCAGTATTGCCGCCACCGGCTTCGCGCTCGCGGCCTATCCGGTGGCCGCCGAGCTCGGATTCATGACCCGTTCCGATGCCGTCGTATGGACACTAACAACGTTGCGCTTTTTCTGGAATAGCCCGCACGGACCAGAACCCGACGCCACCGGCTATCAAGGCTTTTACTACCACTTTCTCGATATGCAGACTGGCCGGCGCGCTTGGCTATGCGAACTATCGACGGTCGATAGCGCTTTTCTGCTGGCGGGCGCGCTGACCGCCGCGATGTATTTTGACGCTGCGACAGCCGACGAGCTTGAAACCCGCACCCTCGCCCACACCCTCTATCGGCGAGCCGATTGGCAGTGGGCACAGTACGAAGGCGCGACCGTCACACACGGATGGAAGCCCGAAAGTGGCTTTCTAAAATCCCGCTGGGAAGGTTACGACGAGGCGCTGCTACTGTATGTTTCGGGCCTGGGATCGCCGACCCATCCCCTGCCGGAGAGCCGTTACGCGGCGTGGACTTCCACTTTCAGGTGGGAACAATGTTACGGATATGAGTTTCTTTACGCCGGGTCGTTTTTTACGCACCAGTTCTCGCATGCCTGGATCGACTTTCGCGGTATTCAAGATCCGTTCATGCGCGAAAAAGGCATTGACTATTTTGAGAACAGTCGCCGCGCAACTTATGTGCAACAGCAATACGCGATCCAC
>JBBRIO010000041.1:0-16583 GCA_038220855.1 Bryobacterales bacterium
CGCTCCCAACTCCACTCCCGCCTCCAACTCTACGTCGGAGTCCGTTTTAGCCCCGACGGCTCGCCGTCGGAAGTCAATAACCGCGAACCCATCCCCTACCCCTGCGACTGCAACAACTTCGCTCCCCGCGTCTCTCTCGCATGGCGAGCCTCCAACGCCTGGACCGCCCGCGCCATGTACGCCGTCTCCTTCTCGGCCGTTCCGCCCGTCGCCTACCAGCAGGTGCGGAACAATCCGCCCAACGCCACCTACGTCTTTCTTCAGAATCCAGACCTCCTCAACCCCCTCGCCACTTCCACCCAGATCAAACCGTCGATCCATACTCTCGACCCCGGTCTCGTCTCCGCCTACGCCCACCAGTACAGCCTCCGCCTGGAGCGCCGCTGGGCCAACAACACCATGCTCCGCTTCGGCTACACCGGCAGCCGATCGTTGAAACTCCCCTACGCCTTTGTCGAGAATCGCGCCGTCTTCGTCCCCGGCCTGGCGCCCACCACCGGCAACATCGACCTCCGCCGCCCCGACCCCTCCATCAACGAACTCCGCCGCGTCGTCAACGCCGGTACCGCCTGGTACGATGGCGCCCAGGTCTCGGTCGATCTCCCCTCCCGTCGCGGCCTCCTCGTCACCGCAGTCTATACCTTCGGCAAGGGCCTCGACAACGGTTCTGACTACACCGCCACCGCCGCCAACAAAGATATGCTCAACGCCCGGCCCCAGTCCATGTTCAACATGCTCGCCGACCGCAAGGGCCTCAGCAACTTCGACTCCACCCACGCCTTCTCGCTGCAAACCGTCTACGACCTGCCCCGCCTCCGTTGGGTCGGTGCCTGGCAACTCAGCGGCGTCGGTACCCTCAAAACCGGCACCCCGCTAACTCTCTTTCTCGGCTCCGATGCGCCCGGCATCGGCAACGTCGATGGCTCGGGCGGCGAGCGCCCCAATATCCTCGATCCCTCCATCCTGGGCAAAACCGTCGGCAACCCCGACACGGCATCGTCGATTCTCAGTCGCGAACGCTTCGGCTACATCCCCGTCGGCGACGACCGCGGCAACCTCGGCCGGGGCACGTTTCGCAAAGGCGGCATCTTCAATTGGAACGCCGCCCTGCAACGCAACTGGAAACTTCCGCGGGACGGATCGCTGCAATTTCGCCTTGAGTCCTACAACGGAACCAACACCCCGCAGTTCGATGAGCCGCAGCGAAACCTCACGAGCCCCGCCTTCGGCAAAATCACTAACACGCTGAATGACGGAAGGGTCTTCCAATTCGGCCTCCGTTTCCTGATATAAATAAACATCACAAATTTATTGATGGCTTCTTGCCGCCAATTCCGCATTTACCACTTAAGGAGCCTTGTGCCGGTTTTTCGGCGGTTACCGCTTAGCCGATCTGGCATATAATCAGAAAGTTCATGCTCGAAGCCTTTGGCCTATCTGATCCCGGCTGTGTCCGGAGCAACAACGAGGACTACTACCTCCTAGCCCCATCGCTAGGACTATTTCTCGTCGCTGACGGTATGGGCGGAGCCCAAGCCGGTGAATGTGCGTCGCAACTTGCCGCCGAAACGGTTGGTGAATACGTTTGGCGAATGGGTCGCTCCGATGCCGAGCTTCTCCCAACGGCCTTCGCCGAAGCCAATCGACGCGTGCTGGAAGAAGCCAGCCGGGACAGCTCTCTCGACGGAATGGGCACCACCCTCGTCGCCGTGCTCGATGCCGGCCATGAAGTCTACATCGCCAGCGTCGGCGATTCCCGCGCCTACGTCTTCCATGAAGAGAAATTAACCGGATTGACGGAAGACCAAACCTGGGTGCAGGAAGTCGGTCGTAAACTCGGGATCGAAGAGTCGCAGTTGAAGGTTCATCCCATGCGCCACGTCCTCACGATGGCCATCGGCGTCAGCGATCAATTGCGTGTTCACACCTACCGTGTCGAACTCTCCCCCGGCATGCAGATTCTCCTCTGCAGCGACGGATTGCACGGCGTCGTCCCCGACGAACAAATCGAGAGAATATTCCAGACCCAAAACGCACTAGAAGACAAAGGTAAGACTTTGATCGAGATGGCAAAAGCCGCCGGCGGCCCGGACAATGTGACGGCCGTTCTGCTTCGGGTAGTTTCCACCGAAGAGGCTCCGTTGGCCCCTGCCGAACTCGTTCCGAGCGAAACCGAGTAATATTTTCGTCTTCTAAAAAATGCAGTTCCCATGGCGTCGCGCTGTGGCAGGCGTGCTGGCGGCCTGCTGCGCAGCCCATTCGACCTTGTCTGGTCAGGAACCGGCTCTGTTGCAGATCCGGATAATCGAAGGAGAAGGAGCAGTTCATACGGTCGGTACCCGGGCCTCGCAGGCGCTGGTGCTGCGCATCACTGACGAAAGCGGTCGCCCGGTTCCCGGCGCGTCCGTTAGTTTCCGTCTCCCCGACGAAGGGCCGAGCGGGACGTTTCAAACCGGACTGCGAACCGAAGTCGCTTCGGCCGCCGCCGATGGCAAGGTCGCCGTTCGGGGCATCCTATGGAACCGCCTCCCCGGCCCCATCCAAATCAGGATCACCGCCAACAAAGGCGAAGCCCGATCCGGCACCGTTTCGGCCCAATACTTAACCGAACCGGTCGCCACCGCAAAACGAACCAGTGAGCCCGCGATGACGGCCGTCCTGCCCCAAATTAAGATCGGACCGTCCCGCAGCAAGTGGACAATTCTAGCCATCCTGATCGGCGGCGCCGCGGCCGGCGGCGTGGCGGCCGCCTCCAGTCGCGGGACCCGATCGTCCCCCGGCGCCCCTCCCTCCGCCCCACCATCGGCGACCACCCTGCCGTCGGTCACCATTGGCCCTCCCAGCATCGCGATAGGGAAACCATGAAATACCTCCTGTCTTTATTCACGTTTGCTCTCTTTGCTCAAATCGAAACTCCTCGGATCGGCTTCTGGCGGGACGCCCAGAGCCGCGTTCGGCCCCTGCACGGAGTAGCCGGGAACTTCATTCCTGGTGCTGCGGTCCGTGAAGGGGTCGTCGCTTTCGCCTGGTATGGCGACGGCGGTTGGCTTCGTTCCGCCGACGGGATCGAACGCCTCGACGCCTCCGGCGCGACCGTCGCCCGCCTGCCCGACGGCGAAGCCCGCTTCAGCGCCAGCAGCGTCTGGTTGACGAATCTTAATGTTGTCTATCGTTGGGACGGCCGGTCGTTGAAAAACGAACCCGTCGACCCGGCCGAGTTCGCCGTGCCCGATATCGAGGCTGACCGCATTGAACCGATCGGCCGCGATTGGTGGCACATCCGGCTGCGAGGCCGCAGCTACGCCCTCCGTACGACTCCTGGCCGCGAAGCCCGTTTCGAAATCCCGGAGGCCGCTGATGAAGCTCGCTAGCCTCCTGCTCTGCGCTGCCTCCGCCCTCGTCGCCCAAATCCAGGTCGAGACCCCCGCCGGCTTCCAACCCGTCGGTGCCAGCGTCGCGCTCGGGGTCTCGAACCCCGGCGATCCTCTCGATACGCGCTTCCGGGGCCCGGCTCAAGCGAATATTCAAATCGGCGGAGCCGCCTTTTCGGCCCGCGATATTCTACCGAACGGCGATTTCATCGTCCGTTTTCTACCGGCCGCCGAAGGCACCTACAGCGCCAGCCTGACCGTCGCCGGGGTCACGGTTATCGTGCGAGCGACCGCTCAGGCCACGGTAGTCGTCTCCCAGGCTGGGTTCGCTTTGAGCCGGGGATCGGTGATCGACTTCGGCGTGGTTGAAGTTGGTCTCACCGCGGAGCAGACGTTGGTGCTCGAGAACCGGTCGACTCGAATCCTGACCGTCTCCCGGATTGATACCGTGGCAACGATTCTGGATGGCCCGGCTCTGCCCGTCAATTTGGCCCCCGGACGGTCGATTCCGCTTCGTCTTGGGTTAACGCCGGGTTCGGTTGGGTTCCTCGAACTCCCCCTTTCGGTAGACGGTCGAGAGTTCGTTTTACGGGCTACCGGCACCATCCCGCGATTGCCGGCGGCTCGGATTGTGACCGATGCCGAGACGTTGCTGAGTGGTCAGCAGGTCCGGCTCCGGATTGAGTTTGCCGAAGCGTCCCGGACCGCGGCGGGCGGGACGCTCGAACTCGAGTTTAGCGGGGACGACCCCGCCGTCCGGCTCAGCACCGGAAGGACGGCGACGTTCTCGGTTGCGGCCGGGTCCCGTGTAGCCCGGTTCGGAAGCGCTGAGGACATTCTGCTGCAGACCGGGACTGTTTCGGGTTTGATCCGGCTTCGGATTCGGGCACCGGGCAGCGAGGCCGAGCGAGAGTTTCGGGTGCAACTGCAGCCGATCGTGGTGGACGAAGCGAAGGCGAGCCGCGAGGGCAACACCATCGTTGTAGCGATTACTGGTTTCGACAACTCCCGCGGAGCGGCCTCAATGAACTTTCGATTTGCCGACAAGGCCGGCAATCCTCTGGGTTCGGTCTTCACCGTCACCCCGGACAACGAATGGCGAAGCTACTTCCAAACCAGCGGGATGGGCGGGGTGTTCCGGCTCCGCGCTGTGTTCCCGGTGGCCGGGGATGCTAGCCTAGTGGGTTCAGTGACCGCCGAAATCGCCAACATCGTGGGGCGAACCGAGATCGGTAAACTGACCCTTCCCTAATGAAAGTAGCGCTAACGATTGCCGGCTCGGACCCCAGCGGCGGGGCCGGCATTCAAGCCGATTTGAAGACGTTTCACCAGCACCGGGTTTATGGTGCGGCGGTCATCACCCTGATCACAGTCCAGAACACGGTCGGGGTAACCCGCGTTGATTGCCTCGATCCCGAACTGGTTCGCCAGCAGATCGAAGCGGTATTCACGGACCTGCCGGTCGCGGCGGTGAAGACCGGGGCGCTGGGCAACGCCGCGGTGATCCGGGCCGTCGCCCGGGCGGTCAAGGGCCCGGTGGTGGTCGACCCGGTGATGGTTTCTAAGCACGGTGCCTCGCTGCTGGCGGCGGAAGCCGTCGCGGCGCTGCTCGCCGATTTGTTTCCGGTGGCGGCGCTGGTAACGCCAAACTTGCCGGAGGCCGAAGCATTGACCGGCCTGGTGATTCGCGATCGCGCGGCCATGGCCGCAGCGGCCCGGCGGATTCCCGCTCGGGCGGTGTTGCTCAAAGGCGGCCACCTGGCCGGCGAGGCGGCCGACCTGCTTTGGTTCGATGGCATCGAACGGTGGTACCCGGGGGAGCGCTATGAGACGCCGCACACGCACGGGACAGGCTGTACGTACTCGGCGGCCATCACCGCGCTCCTGGCGCACGGCGTAGCGCTGCCGGAGGCCGTCGGACGGGCTAAACAGTACATCGGCGGGGCGATCCGAACCAACCCCGGCCTAGGCCACGGGTCAGGCCCCGTTAATCACTTTCAGGTTGCGGAACTGAGCGGTATCGAAGAATGAGCCGAGCCCGATTTTTCCCGACTTAAGGCTCAGATCGATGCCGCGTAGCGCCCCGGTCGTTTGGCCGTCAACGGTCACGACCACCTCGCCCGTCTGACCCGACCAGACCAGCTTTACCTTATGCCAATTCGTATCGGGCAGGCCCCCAGCGCCCTCTAGCGGGCTAATCCGCACGCGCTCTCCCCCGAAGACGTGGAAGATGCCGTTGTGCACCGGCTGCTTCGCCGGGGCGTCCACCGAAAGATGCGCGTAGTTGAAATGGGCGTCGTCCTGATAGGCGTAGACGATGATCAACGAACCTTGCAGCCGGCGGACGTCCACTTCAACGGTTACTTTTTCGAACGGGCCGGCCTCTAGAAGCGCGAACTGCTTCGGGCGCCGCGGAGCCGTTTGCGGCCGAGGGACCGTCAGGCCCATGATGCCATCCACATCTTCCCAATCGGCGGCGATGGGGACGGACCATTTTTGGCCCAGCGCCTGGAATTTATCGTCGGCCCAAAGGGTGCCGGCCAAGAGGATAGGGATGAGTAACCGATGCATAATTCTGTCTCCTAGGGTAGCGGAACTACGGGCAGGACGAGGTGCGACCCGTGAAAAACGGTATTCTTGCCCGCGTGCGGAGCCCGGGCAAATTGGGGGAAGTTGCTCGACGTGATGTCCACCCGGATGCGATGGCCGGTGAAGAAAACGTTGGCCGTGCCGACCAGGTCGACTTCGCATTCCGGGCCGGTGCAGCGAAGCATTCCTTCGGCGATGTTGTACGCCGCGCCGTCCTCATGGACGTCGATCAGCTTGACCATCCAGTGCATGTCCGGGGCGGTGGTCGCCACGGTCAGTTTCATTTTGACCGGGCCGGCGATGGCAAACCGCCTGGCCAGCGGGATGCCGGTATAGCTGAGCACGTCCGGCCGCTTTTCCAGGGGCCGCTGGTCCATGGGACCGGCCACGGTCGGACTGCCGCAGCAGTTGTTCCCGCCCAGAGTCGGGACCGGATTGGCCGGGTCATAGTTGAAGCTGTCGCTGCCGGATGACGTCTTGTCGTAGGACAGCGACTTGTTCGCCCCCAGGTACATCGGAACGTACTGCGTACCGGGAATCGGCCAGTCGGCCTCTTTTTTCCAGTGGTTAATGCCCATGTAAAAGATCTCGACGGGCGGCTCTTTTTCGATCCCGTTCGCTTCGCCCTTCAGGTAATGGGCGAACCAAGGGTCCTCGAACTCGCTCAACTTCCGCTCCGCTGTCGGCCCGAAATCGAGCGCGCCGAACTTCCGGCTGGGCCCATGGCCCCACGGGCCGATCACCATTTTTGCCCCGCGCTTCTTCATCCCGACATAGCCGTTGATCGTGCCCGCCAGGAAGATATCGAACCACCCGCCGAGCGTATGGACGGGTACCTTGATGTCGTCGAAGCGGTCTTCGACCGAAGCGGCCCGCCAGTAGTCGTCGTACTTGTCATGAGCCAGCCAATCGCGATAATGGGCGATCCCATGATCGGGCGGGTTCAGCAGGATTTTGGCGTAGCTGAGTTCCGGCGGCGCGTAGGTTTCCGTGTGCCAGTACTGCGGCTGCATGATGCGATGGGGCATACGGACGACGCCCCAGCCGTAGTTGAACGCGAGCCGGAAGACACCGCCGAAATAGGCCCAGTTGTGATAAATGCTCGTCGAGGCGACTGCCGGAAACATGGCGACCAGGTGGGGCGGCGCCAGCGCGCCGGCCAGCCATTGATTATTGCCGAGATAGCTGCCGCCTTGCGAAGCGACCTTGCCCGTGGACCAAGGCTGTTTGGCGGCCCACTCGATGGTGTCGTAGCCATCTCGGCCTTCGTCGCGGAAAGGCTCCCACTTGCCTTCGGATTCAAAGCGGCCGCGGACATCCTGCATTACCACGGCGTAGCCGTTTTGGGCGAAGCGGATCAGCCCCTGATGGACGCCGTCCCGCTGGACGCCGTAAGGGGTGCGGACGACGATGGTGGGATACTTCCCCGGCGCGCTGGGCCGATAGACGTCGGCGAAGAGCTTGACGCCGTCGCGCATGGGGACGGCCACGTGGGGTTCGATGGTGATGGCAAGTGCAAGGAGGATCATCATAGATTTTCTCCTCTAAAGCGTATAACTTGTTGGGGGTGCGGTTGGCGCAGGGCCGGAATCTCCCGGACGGCGCGCCACGCGGCGAGGGCGACGGCGATGGCGACATCGTCATGCTCGCGCTGGGGGCCGGAGGCCTTGGCGGTGAGCAACTCTTCGAGCAGCGCTTTGTAACCGGGCAGATCCTGAGCGATGCGCAGGTTCCCGGTTTCGAACAGGATCCGAAGATTCGAAAAGAGCACGGGCCGCGGCACCGACCAGATGCCGCCATCGAGGCGATTTTCACGTTCTCCGCCGGTGATAGAAACCGGAATCAGGACGGCCGGCAACTTGTGCTGCTGGAGGATTTCGAGCAGAAAGCCGCCTGCGTTGGCCGCGTCGACGACCAGGTCTTTACGGAAGACGCTGCCCGCGTTGCACTTCAGCACCGGACGCCGTTCGAGCTTAACCAATACGTCGGCCAGAATGGCGGGAATACGGGAGTACGGCAAGCCGAGGGGAAACCGGTCGGCCCGGACGAGGCGTACGATGGGATTTCGGATGGGCACATATTCGGCGTAGTCAAACGAGTCGCCTTGCCACTCGAGTTCGAGGATGGCGAGCGCGGAGCGATCGACGCGCTTGCCGAGGTCGAGGCCGAGGAAGTAGCGTTGCGTGAGGTCGGGCAGGACCCTTGTTTTGCGTAGAGCGGACATGAAATCTCCTTGTTTTCTTCTGAACTCGCGCACAACGGACTCGCGCGGGCACGGTTGGCACCGTGCCTGCGCGGCCTGTGCGCTTAGCGGAAGGCGACGATGACGGGATCGAGGGCTTGATCGATCAGCGACCGGTCGAACATCTGTTCGGCGCCCATGGCGAACTCGCATTCGAACTCCTGGGCGTAAGCGTCGCCGAGTTCGAGGCGGGCCATTTCGAGCAGGTCCGCGCTGAGCCGTTTCGATTCCGAGGCGCGAATTTGGAAAGTCGAAAAACCGTTTTCCGGGACGTGCATGGCCTGATAAAAGAAGCCGCTTTGGCCCGACGGGGTGCTGAGCAGGAGCAAATTTCCATTCGAAGCCGCGAGGAACGGAAAGACGGCGCGGTACGTTTCGTCGGTGATGAAGGCCGCTTCGTCGATGATGAGCAAATTGACGCCGGAGAAGCCGCGAATGGTATCGCCATTATTGGGGACGGCGACGATGCGAGAGCCATTGGGCAGCACGATGGAGAGCCGATTGAGTCCGTCGGACTTCATGGGCCAATCGAGCCGCGAGACGAATTGATGGACCGATCGCAAGAGCGCGCCGGATTGGCGCAAAGCCGGGGCGACGATGATGATTTGCGCGCCGGGTTGGCTCATGGCCAGATGGGTGGCCTTGAGCGCGGCGATTTGGGATTTCCCCCATTGGCGATGGCAGCACAGGGCGACATATTTCGCCGGGGAGCGGAGCACTTCGGCCTGTTTGGAATCGAGTTCGAAGGGCAAGACGGACCGGGCGAAATCGGCCGGGTCGGAAGACACGACGAGCGCAGTTGGCGCCGGTGGCGCGAGCAAAGCGCGGAATATGGCCTCGACGGGCTCTGCTTCCAGGAGGGAAGAGCTCCAGATGGACATGTGATTTCCTCGTTTTTGGGTTCAAGCTGCTTGATTTTGGGAGCCATCGGGAGCCGTTTTTGGATGGTCCGAACAGAGAAACGGTTTGTTTTGAGCAACTTCCTGGGTTCTTCCAGCCGGGAGCGGGAAGCGGTCCCGCAGGAGGACCAAAGCTTGCAGGGTTGACAGCCGAGCCCGATGCAACTGATTGATCTTGCGATCAAGCGCTTCGGAGGCCCCGGACTTGGCATAGAGCGAGGCGACGGCGACGCCGAGCCGGGCTTGTTCCCGGGCGGGTCCGGAGAGCTTTTGATGATCGGCGTCTACCTGAGTTTTTGTCGCTCGAATTTCGTTATTGAGCATGGCCGTTTCCGCGGCCTGAGACCGGATTAGCCGCCATTCGTTGGCGATGAAACTGTCGGTGAGTTCCTGTTCGGCGACGGTTTTTGGCACGAGCCGAGCGAGCCAGCCGTCGCGGAATTTCGTGTATTCTTCGGCGTTTTCGTTCAGGATTAAGATGCTGGTACCTTGTTCCTGGGAACGGGCATAGCGACCGTGAATCAAGCGAGCTTGGCGAGAACGCGCTTTGCCGGCCGGGGTAGTTGGGCCGGTTGACTGGGCTCCGTTGAGCCGGGCCTGATCTGCGCGGGTGTTCTTGCGCGGTTCGTTTTCGATGGGTTCCATAAGAGTTACTCCTCACCTGAAAGTTTCAGGGGCCGGCAAGGGGTAATCGGGGGAGGAGGGGTGTTTTTGGGGGGTGTTGGAGGAACTATCTTTCGTTTGGAATGATGGGGATGGGGACTATTTTGGGGGTAAGGCGAATTGGTTGTGAATGGCGAGTTCGTTGGGGTGAAAAACTTGGCGGTGGGCCAGGGTTCGAAGCCCTGGCCTGCCGCCGGCGGGGGCGGCAGCGGCGGACTTCTCCAGGGCATGCTAGACCTCCTTTGTGCTCCGAGTCGCTATCACGCGGCGACTGGCCGAGCTTTCCGAGGATTGGCTGACGGTCGATGAGGGCTCCCTCTATCCTTGCCTCTACCGTATGGAGAAGAAGGGCTGGGTCAGCGCGGAAGCCGGCCGCTCGGAGAACAACCGCAAAGCCCGATTCTACTCCCTAACCGACGCCGGCCTCGCACAGTTGGAAATCGAGCAGGACGGCTGGCAGCAGTTCCAACGCGTAGTCGGACGAATCCTGAGGAGGGCCTGAATAACTTTCACCGCGCAACGGCCGCCCTTCGAGAATGGGTAGACATTCGAAGGAGAATTCGCGAAGAACGCGAGTTTCATCTCGACTGTGCGACCTCCAACTTTCGCGAGCTTGGAATGACGCAGCGGAAAGCGAAACGCGCGGCGCGCCGCCGCTTCGGCTCCTGGCGGAGTTCGCGGATGGCCAGGCAAGCCCTCGGCGGCGATTGGAAAGGCCTAATCAGCCTGTTCCTCGCGTACCGCGTGGAGGCGTCCCCGTGGTTCCAGCCGATGGCGTTGATAGTCACCATCCTGCTGATGCAGCACGTTTCAGCAGCCGTTGCCCGTTGAGGCGGAGAGCCGAATCGTCTTCTCCCCCGCCGCAGAGATCATCTACCACCGCGCGACCGCGGCAGGCGGTCTCACCACCACACTCACAGACCTCCTCCAGTTCGCAAAATTCATCCAGAACCGGGGAGTCGTTGACGGACGCGAGATTTGAAGTCCCGCATCCTTCAGGAAAATGCTGGGTGAGCACCCGGCCAGCGAGATCTTCGGGATTAGTGTGGGGACGAATCGCGGGGAACGATACTGGTACGCCGGAGGGGATCCGGGTGGCTATCACACCGTCCTGCTGTGGTTCCCCAAGCATCGCAGAGCCCTGCTGACGATGGCCGCCAGCAACAGCAACATGGCCACCTGGAATCTTGTTCCCAAGGTGATGGAGAGTTGGTTCGGACCCGAAGTGAAATCATCGCCGGCTCCACTTCCTGAAACGCTCCCGCATGCCCTCGAAATAGCCGCGCGCGTCGCTGGAACCTACCGGCCGGTCCGTTATCCCCACCACGACATCGGCAAGACTTTCGTCATAACGATGGACCAATCCGTCCGAGCCAACGCCGATGGAAGCATTGCGTTCGCCGGCGAGTGATGGACGGCGGTAGACCCCCTTCGATTCCGGAACGTCAATGACGGCCGCTCGCTGGCTTTTGAGCTAGGGCCGAACGGACGAGTGCGGTTCCTCAATCGCGAGAGTGAGCGCATCGAATGGTACGAGACCGGCCGCGTGGCGATCGCATCCTATTTCGGGTTTCTCCTACTTTCGGGCGGGATCCTCTGGAGGACCCGGCATCGGGAGAACGTCAGACCGCTTCGCTGGGTTGCATGGGCAATCCTCATCCATGGCGTGGCTTGGCTCGGGGCGATTCTGCTGGCCGAACCACAACGGCTGATTCTAGGCGCTCCTTGGTATCTGACGTTTGCAACTTCAATAGGCACGATTGTTCCCGTTGCATGGCTCTACCTCGTTGTCACGATTTTCCTCAACCGGCCGGCTACTCTTCCGGAGGCGTTTCGCCAATTATCTCTCGCCCTTTTGCCTGGCTCCTACATCCCGTTCAAATTTTACTGGCATATCTAATTTGCGAGGAACCGATCGGGGCTGACTGTGGCTCTCGGGAACAAGAGCGGTCCTGGCTCGTCGACGCCTCGGGGCTTAAGATTCCAGCCCGTGGGTGTTCAGGCGAACCTTTCCGGCGCGAGCCTATTGCGCCCATTTCCATCCCCTCGGGTGCTCTTTTGCGGTACCCGGAATAGCCATTCTCAAGGGGAATTGCGGCCGCGAGGCGTTGTTTTCTTGCGGCGAGGGATCCTATGCCATGCTATCCTTCGGGGAACTCATCGCTCCCCTCGGACCGAAGGGTACGCCAAGTACCGTATGGCACGCATTGAGGGCATCAGAATCAGGAATTTCCGGGCGCTCCGGGACGTTACGCTCGGAAGGGTTCTGAGCGATCCCGCGGCGGCTCCCTTGAGCCCACTGACCGCCGTGATCGGTAAGAACGGAGCGGGAAAAAGCACCCTGTTTGATGCCTTCGGCTTCCTGGCCGACTGTTTGAGAAGCGGAGTGGAAGATGCTTTCGACGCTCGCGGCCGCGGCGGTTTTGATCGGGTGAAAGCCAAAGGTGCCGAGGGCCCCATTGAGTTTGAGGTGTACTACAAGGAAGAGAAGCAGTCCCGGCCGATCACCTACGAACTGTTCATTGACCTCGACTTGTCCGGACGGCCGACGGTTTTGAAGGAGCGGCTACGGCAACGAAGGAAAGGGCAGAAGCACGGCCGCCCGTTTTCTTTCCTGATTTTGAATGACGGGAAAGGATTGGTTTGGCGGGAGGAGTCGGAAGGGCCGCTGGAAGACGGGCAGCTCGACCTTGCCGGTTTGATGGAAAAGATCCGTCTCTCCAAAGATAGCGGGGAGAGTGAGGAAAGCCGCGAGACCGAGATCGTTGAACTTGATGACAAGCGAAGGCTGGGGATCGCCACTTTGGGTTCGCTGCGGCAGCACCCGCGGATCTCGGCATTCCGTCGATTCATAGAAGGCTGGTTTCTCAGCTACTTTAGCCCCGATGCGGCACGGAGCTTGCCGCTGGCTGGTCCGCAAAAACATCTTAACGTCCACGGCGATAACTTGGGCAACGTGGTGCAGTTTAGGGAACGGGAGAATCCGAAGCAGTTCCACGAAATCCTGGAACGAATTGCGGCGAAGATCCCTGGTATCGACAAGATTGATACGGTTAGGTCCCCGGACGGTCGACTTCTGCTTCGCTTTAACGACAAGGGGTTTGCTGATCCTTTTTATGCTCAGCAAATGTCCGATGGGACGCTGAAGGTATTCGCCTATTTGTTGTTGCTCGATGACCCGACGCCGCCCCCGTTTCTCTGCATCGAAGAGCCCGAGAACGGACTGTATCCCAAGCTGCTCGATACCCTGGCCAAAGAATTTCGAGATCATGCCAGCAAAGCGAAGGCAGAATGCCAAGTGTTTGTGACTACCCACCAGCCTTATTTTGTCGATGCTTTAACGCCCGAAGAGGTATGGATTCTCGAGAAGGGGGCGGACGGGTTTTCGACTATCCGGAGGGCAAGCGATGACCAAACGGTGACCAAGATGGTGGAAGAAGGCTTGCCTCTCGGCGGGTTGTGGTTCAGCAATTACCTGGACGAGAGGTAGCGATGCAACTTGAGTTTCTGGTGGAAGATGTTTCCGGCAAGCGAGCGCTGGAGGCTTTGATCCCGAAGATCATTGGTGCCACGGCGTCTTTCCGCATTCACGCCTATAAGGGGGTGGGGCGCATCCCGAAAGGCATGCGCGGCGAGGTGGACCCGAGCAAGCGCATTCTCCCGGATAATTTGCCGCGCCTTTTGAGCGGATATGGGCAACCTTTTTCAAGTCCGGATTTCCAAACGCCGTTTTTGTGATTTGTGATCTGGATGACCGAAATCGAGAGCATTTCCTTGCTGAGTTGGAAGGTGCTCTTGAAGGTTGTCTTCACAAGCCTAACGCGCTGTTCTGTCTGGCGATCGAGGAAGGAGAAGCGTGGTTACTGGGAGACCTTCCCGCAATCTATGCTAGTTTTCCGCAGGCGAAGGTCGCTATTTTGCAGGCCTACGAGAACGATTCTATTTGCGGTACCTGGGAGGTTCTTGCCAACGCGTTGGTCAAGGGCGGCGGGAGAGCGCTTGTCCGAGGCGGCTGGCAGGAGGTGGGTGTCGAGAAGAGCAAATGGGCGTTGCAGATTCCTCCGAAGATGGACGTCGAGAGTAATCTTTCCCCCAGTTTTCAGGACTTTAGGGATACCCTCCGGAAGACGGTAGCATGTACCTAGTTCTTTCTCCCTTCTTGCCGACAGCAGCGGAGTCGCCTTCCCGGTCGCAAGTGCAGCCAGTTTGCCTTTGTTTGTACCGTCCGGAAAGAAATCCGCGGCAGGACGCATCGGCGCAAGCGGGGGGAGGTCTTAATAGATCTGCGCGGCTCAATCATCACCTTTTTCGCTAAAGGAGTGCCGACAACTGAATCCCGCCCCGATGAGGCGGTCGCAGTCAAGGCGCGACTGAGGTTTCGGCACGGCAAATTTGTTCTCAATGCGCGAGTCTCCGGGCGCTCGAATTTTGAGTCATCCGCAAGTAGTCAAAGACGAGACGGGTCCTGAACGTGAGTTTGCGCATCATTTCGGCGATGGATTGAGCGGGTTTCTGAAATGATTTAAGAATGCCCACCGCAAAGCGGCGCAGGCGGGTGATGTTCGTGGGGGTGAAACACTTAGTGGACGGCCAGGGTTCGAAGCCCTGGCCTGCCGCTGGCTACCGGCACGGCCGTTCTTTGGTACGGTAACCAGGACGGTGCCATTCTGTTGGCGACATTGCCGTTGATCGGGCGCTATCCTGTCTGAGTGCTCAGATCGAGCTTCCCGTGCGCATGTACCATGGAGAAAGGAGACCTTTTATGGCAAGCCTAGATTGGTCGCAATGTCCCGCGGTAGAAAGCATTCCCGGAAAGGTGAGCGGCGCGTGGGTGTTCCGCGATACGCGACTCCCCGTGGCCACGGTGATTGAGAATCTGGAAGATCTGAGCGTTGAGGAGGTGATGGAACAATTCGACGCGACCCGCGAGCAGATCGCGGCCGTGCTCGAATTCGTGGCTCTGAGCCTTCGGGATTCCGTACAAGCGCAAGTTCCAGTAGATGCTCATTCTCTTTGATCATGGCGCACCTCGCGGAGTTGCACGTGCTCTTCATTCTCATACTGTGGACACGGCGGTCTCCAAAGGTTGGGATCGGCTGAGCAACGGCGCACTGCTGAAAGCGGCCGAGGAGGGGGGCTTCGATCTCCTTTTTACGACCGACAATGGAATCCGTTATCAGCAGAACCTGCGAGACCGAAAAATTGCCATAGTCGTGTTGATCGGGACCACCAAGTGGGCGCGAGTGAAATTGCATCTTGACCGCATAGCGGCATGCGTGGACGCAGCCAAGCCCGGCAGCTACGCGGAAGTGGAAATTCCATTTCACTAGAGTGCGGACTTCCAAGGTTGTATGTGCCTTTTGGGCTCGGTCCGGCTGTCCCACTTACCGCAATGGAGGCAAGGACCTCGTCGCTCACGGGACATTGACCATCGTTGCCCGGGTAGGGTTGACCCCGTCGAAAGCGGGCGTTGCCACGCGGCAGGCGCCTGAGAACCGCGCCAGCATCCTCGCCGCAGGCGTGTAAGTCTTTCTGCCGGCCTCCGTGCCGGGCAAGTGGCAAAACGATGGTGCCGGATCCATGCCAAGTAACCGCGAAATTGATAGAGCGGTGGGGCTTCAGGGTACGTTTGACTTCCTGGTGCTTCGTGTCCATTTTGCGGGAGCGCGTCTCGGCTACGCCATCAGGGGTCGCCGACGAGGGCTCGCGCCAACCCTGGCTGTACCGCGTGGAAACGAAGGGTTGGGTCATAGCGGAAGCCGACCGCTCAGAGATCAACCACGCTG
Source organism: Bryobacterales bacterium (assembly GCA_038220855.1). GTDB lineage: Bacteria > Acidobacteriota > Terriglobia > Bryobacterales > Bryobacteraceae. The sequence goes on from JBBRIO010000041.1 coordinate 15,551, forward strand.
TGTAATTAGGGAATGAGAAGTGTCTCAGTTATGTTGGCACGGAGGGGATGAGGAAATCCCGCAAGCGGCCTTCTCCGTCGAAGACGCCCGGCTGGTCTACGCCAAAGAGCACGGCTTTGACACTTGGGACGATCTAGCTAGCGAAGCGAGTAAAAGTTCTGGCCGCAAATTCCGCCGCCGCAACGGCCGAACCATTCCTGAGCGCCTTCGTCTCCCTGCGCTCGGGCGATGCGGACGGCTTTGCCGCGTTGCCGCGCATCAATCCCGGCTTCGCCCGCGAGCGAGGTCCAAATGGCAACACCCTGCTCAATCTCGCGGTCAGCTTCGCCGGCAAACCAGAATGGAAAGGCGGCCCATCTCCCGCGCAGGGCTTCTTGGAGGCGGGCGCCGACGTCAATTAGCCGAACAATCGCGGGTGGACGCCGCTCCATCAGGCCGTCTATTGCAACAGCTGTGAGCTCGCCGCCCTTTTGATCGAACACGGTGCCGCCCTGGACTCGGAAGCCCACGGTGCCGGCGGCACCCCGCTGATTGTCGCGCTCTTCTGGGGGCATCGCGAGGTCGCCGACTTCTTGGGTCGCGATGGAGTCGCTCCGAACAATTTCCGCGCCGCCGCCGGGCTCGGCCTCCCGGCGTTGGTCGAGGTCTGCTTCCGCCCCGATGGAACCTTGACACCCGATGCCTCTGCTGCCCGCGGCTTCTACCGTCCGCACAGCGGCTTCCCGGACTGGCAACCCTCGCCGGATCCTCAGGAGGTCCTCGACGAAGCCCTCGTCTGGGCCTGCAAGAGCAATCGCCTGGAAGTGATCGAACGGCTCCTCCGAGCTGGCGCGCGCCAAACGCCGATGTCTATCGAGGCACCCCTCTCCTCTGGGCGGCCGCCTATAACCGCACGGAAGCCGCCGCCTGGCTGCTCGATCACGGGGTGGAAATCAATCAAAAGGCAAAATTCGGCGGACTGACCCACGGTCAAGGAATCACTGCTCTCCACATGACCGCTCAGTACGGGCACATGGCGGCGGCCCGGCTCCTG